>CAZXWU010000250.1:0-3102 GCA_964644495.1 uncultured Tissierella sp. | reverse complement strand
GTGTAAAGGGTTAATAAGTAAAATGATTTTGTAAAATTAATAAACCCCTTAAAATAGAAGACGCATGCCTTGTTTTTGAAAGATTTACATCTCGAATTTTTATAGAGTTATGTCATCAAGAGAAGGTTATTTAAGGAGGTTAATTATGAAAAGAAATAAATTACTGCAAGGAATTATGTCAATGATTCTTGTAGTGGCTCTACTTGGTGGTTGCACCAACTCGAATTCAGATACAAAGCAAGAGGAAAACAATTATGATCAAGTTGTTTACGCCTACTCGACTTTCAATAATATTCCAGAGGCAGATATTCTTGACACGGTGGAAGAAGAAATTAATAAAATAACTAGGGAAGCGATAAATGTTGAAGTAGAATTAATGCCAATTGCTATTGCAGACTATACTTCATCAGTTAGTTTGTCTTTACAAGGCGGAGACAAAATCGATATTTTTGAAACTTTTGGTAACTTTAACACATCAGTAGCTAGTGGTATGGCATATGACATAACAGATATGATTGATACATATGCTCCAGAAGCAAAGGAAATTGTGGGTCAAGATTTTCTTGATGCAACAACACAAGACGGGAAACTCTATGGTATTCCGACATATAAGCCGTATGCCTTAACACCTATGGTTATTTATAAGCAGGAAATTGCTGATGAACTGAATATAAATATGGAAGAGGTAAAGAGCGCTTATGACTTAACAGAAGTGTTAAGAAAAGTAAAAGAAGCATATCCTGATATAACTCCACTCGTACCTGTAGAACCAGGCAACTCAGGATTACTTACAACTGTAGGTGAAGTAGATTACCTAACTGATGACTATTACAGTCCAAAAGGTGTAATGGTTGGTGACAGCTTTGAAGTTGTTGATTTCTATGCTACAGATAAATTTGCTGATATTACTAGTCTAGCTAGAATATGGCATGAAGAAGGATTAATTTTAAAGGATGCAGCAACAACCACTAGTACATCAATAGAGCTTATGTCAACTGATAATAGCTTCTGTTACATTGCAGCATATAGTTATCCACCTGCAGATACTGCTGCATTAATACAGGCACAAGTAGGTGGAATACCTCTAGGAGCAGTTCAAATTGGTGATGCGTATCTAGATACTACATCAATTAATGCAGTATCATGGTTGATTTCATCTACGACTGATGTTCCAGAGGCTGCTTTAAAATTCTTAAACATGACTTATTCAAATGAAGATGTAACTAACCTTCTTATCTATGGAATCGAAGGTAGAGATTATGTCTTAAGTGAAGATGGATATATGTCTTATCCAGAGGGCGAAGACTCTTCAACAGTACCTTATACAGCACAATTAAGTAGCGGTACACTAGGCAATTACTTTATTATGCATTCTGTGGAAGGTACAGATAAAGAATCTAGAATTTGGGAAGAAAATCAGAACCGCGAAGCTGAAAAATCACCAGCTATGGGCTTTACTTTTGACTCAGATTCAGTGAAAACAGAATACTCAGCAGTTAATAATCTTATACAACAATATCTACCAGGCTTAATTTGTGGAAGCGTAGATCCCGAAACTGTAATACCTGAATTTATAGAGAGATTAAATGCTGCTGGACTTGATAACATCATAGCTGCAAAACAAGCACAATTAGATGCTTGGTTAGAACTACAGTAAAGTGGTGAAACTCATGAAAAAAACGGGTAAAAAAATAAGTAATAAGAAGAGAAAGGGACTGTCTAAAAACGGTCCCCTTATCTTGATAGCATTGCCAGGGATCATCTACCTAATTATTAATAACTACATACCAATGTTTGGAGTGTTTCTTGCCTTTAAAGATTTTAACTATGCGAAAGGCATTTTTGGGAGTGATTGGAATGGCTTAGATAATTTTAAATTCCTCTTCCAACAAGATGCTTTTACAATAATTAGAAATACTCTAGGCTACAATGTGGCTTTTCATATAATTGGAACAATTGCTGCAATAGCTGTTGCTATATTACTGTTTGAACTAGGTTCAACAAGAAGGGCAAAGTTTTTTCAATCTTCATTACTACTTCCTAATCTATTATCTTGGGTTGTTATAGGGTTTATCGGTTTTGCTTTTTTAAATTCGGAGACAGGCTTTATCAATAACACTATTATCAGGTTTTTTGGTGGTGAAGAGATTAGTTGGTATACGACATCAAAATACTGGCCATTTATTCTTATAGTAGTATTTCTATGGAAGAATGTAGGGCTTAATTGCATTATTTATTTGGCCACAATATCAGGAATCGATAAAGGTATATTTGAAGCTGCAAAAATTGATGGTGCCAACAAAGTCAATCAAATTCGATATATTACTTTGCCAATGTTAAAGCCGACTGTAATCATTTTAACTTTAATGGCAGTAAGTAAAATATTCTATTCAGATTTTGGCCTATTCTATCAAGTGCCAATGAGTTCAGGAGCTATATTTGATGTAACACAAACCATAGATACATACGTCTATCGCGGCTTGATGGAATTGAATGATGTTGGTATGTCAGCAGCAGCTGGATTATATCAATCAGTAGTAGGATTTATTCTTGTTATATCAGCTAATGCTCTAGTACGGAAGTACAGCAGTGAAAGTGCACTATTCTAGGAGGATGGAAGAATGAATGGAGAAAAAAAGTTTAGTATTGGTGCAACCATAATACTATTGGTTATGTCGATTATGACATTGCTTCCGATTGTTTTAATAGTAGTTGCATCCTTTACCGATGAAACTGTACTTATAGCTAATGGATACTCTATTTTTCCGGAAAAATTTAGCTTGGACTCATACTACTATTTAATTAATAAGGGATCTACAATATTACGGGCATATGGAGTATCGATTTTTGTAACTATTTTAGGAACCGGTGTAAGTGTATTACTAACTTCTTCATTAGCTTATTCAATGGCTAGAAGTAGCTTTAAATATAAAAACGCACTAGCCTTTTTTGTTTTCTTCACAATGCTTTTTAATGGAGGAATAGTATCCTCTTATATGATGTGGTCTAATATTTTCAACATTAAAGATACTATATGGGCACTAATAGTTCCTAATTATCTTGTGACTGCATTTAATGTATTTTTAGTTAGAAACTATTATG
>CAZXWU010000249.1:882-3122 GCA_964644495.1 uncultured Tissierella sp. | reverse complement strand
ACCTATAGGTAGAATGAAGGAGTCTATTATAACTATATTTAATGGAATAAAAGACTTCTTTACAGGCTACTGGGAAGTAGTCAAAAACATATTCCTTGGGGCCTTACTAATTATAGTTGACCTAGTTACACTAGACTTTGAAAAGCTAGGAACTGATATATCTCAAATATGGGAAAACATCAAAGAGGGTTTTTCATTAATCTGGGATGGAATAAAACAAATATTCTCTGGTGCTTTGGAATATGTGAAGGCTTATTCAGAATTAGTCTGGAATAGCATTAAGGAAACAATAACCATGGTATGGAACACTGTCACTGAGTGGCTGGTTGGGGTATGGGAAAATATCAAAGAGTCGGCAGTAGAAGGCTGGAACTCATTGAAGGAATCTGTATCAAGCATTATAACCACTACAGGAGAATGGATAAAGACCACTTGGGATGGAATAGTAGAATGGTTTACAACACTTCCCTCCAGGCTTTATGAAAAGGGAGTGGAAATGTTCGATTCACTGAAGGATGGACTTGCAAGCATGAAAGAAGCCGTCACTTCAAAGGTTAAAGAAGTAGGAGAAGGAATAGTTGAAAAAGTTAAATCCTTACCTGGAGAAATGCTACAGATAGGAAAAGATATAATGTCTGGACTAGCTGATGGTATCAAATCCATGGTCACCGCTCCAATAAAAGCAGCTAAGAATGTTGCTGGAAACATAGCTGAAGGAATTAGAGGTAAGTTAAAGATTAAATCTCCTTCAAGGGTTATGATGGAATACGGAGGCTATACAACAGAAGGTCTAGCAGTAGGGATGGAAAAACAGATGCCGAAACTAGAATCAGTCGTGGGAACTACCTACAATGTTATAGCCAAGGAAGATAGTAAAATTGACAAGGTAGAAAGAACAGGCTTTGGAGAAAGGGTTATGAATAAAGTAAGGGACTTGAATCCGTTTAATCAAGATCCCGACACAGATGGGCCTGGAAAGCCAAAACCAAAACCAAGGCCAGTTGCGGTAGCAGGTGGCGGTGGTGTAGTCTATAATATTTACATTGATGATATAGATGTCAATCTACCTGGCACAGATGGAGAAGATGGCGAAGATGTACACGAAGTAGTGGAGAAGGCCCAAGCGGAATTCGGAAGAAAACTACTTCAGGCACTTAAGGATAAAAAATAGGAGGTGGAAGGCTTGGATGTATATATAAAAACTAAAGAGGAAACTTTCCACTTTCCTGTCAATCCTTTTTCAATAGGGATAAATGGTGGAAAAATGTATGATACCTTTGATATTTTATATCAAGGAGAAAAAGACTTTCCAGCCAGCAAGGCTAAAAAAATAAGACAATTAACACTTACCACCATGTTTCCTTTTGAATATGAGCCTTACTGCAGGTATCAAAATATACCTGATCCAGTAAAGGCTATGAATAAAATGATAGCATGGTCCGAATCAGATGCCATTGTAAGGTTAATAATCACAGATTACAACTTTAATGAACTGGTAAACCTATCGAACTATCAAGAAGATGAGTCTGGGGAGTCTCAGAGGGATAAGTATGTGACCCTGGACTTTAGGATAGTTCAAGGGGATGGGAAAAGTGGAATCATAACCATTGAGAAACAAGAAAAGAAACCTTCTCCTGCTCCTAAACTAAAGGCCAACAGACCTGCTCCTCCAAAGGAAAAGGTATATGTTGTAAAAAGGGGAGATACCTTATGGGGAATTGCTAAAAAGTTCTATGGAAATGGAGCACAATACCCTAAAATCTATAATAAAAACAAAGGTGTAATAGGGAAAAACCCTAACCTAATATACCCTGGGCAAAAATATATAATACCGTAGGTGATAATATGTATACAGTAATATTGAGAAATAGCATGGACTTAAGAAATCTAACATTAAAAATATCCTTAAGCGAAGCCATAGACTCTATTGCTTATACTGCTAATGTACAGATAGTTGTTCCAGAGGAAATGTCAAAGAACCTACTCCTTATGGAAGGGGATCCCATTGAAATAATAAAGAACAGCTCTAAGGCTACAGTATTCAAAGGGGTAATCTGGGACAAAAATACAGATGCAAAGCACTCCAAGACAGGGGACCTGGTCTGCAAGGAAAGGACCATCTATATAGAGGAAAGTGAGGATGAGTATCTATTCAAGGCGGGGACTACGGCCACACAAAGAGCCCAGCAAATCTGTGGGGATTGGGGAATACCTATGGGAAGTTTTGAAAATACAGGAGT
>CAZXWU010000249.1:0-872 GCA_964644495.1 uncultured Tissierella sp. | reverse complement strand
TGGGGAATATATACGGAATGATGCTTGATGATCTAAAAGAGACTGCTCAAAAAGGGGGTAGTCTTTTTAAATATCGTATGCAGAATAAATTGGAGCTAATAAAGATAGGCTCCAATACCAATGTATATGATGTAAGCAATATACTAACAGGTGTCAATCAAACAGGAACCTTAGATGGAGCAGTAACTAAAGTAAAGGTCCTGGGAAAACAAGAAGAGAATAAGAAATCTCCTGTCATAGGAACCTTTAGCAAGAACACAGAGAAACTAGGAACATTTCAAAGGGTTGTTCAAGATGAAAAGATATCAAGTGTCAGTACGGCCAAGGCGAAAGCTGAATCAATGTTCTCCAAGGGGCAAGGGAGTATTCAAATAACCGCTATAGATGTGCCAGAAATAAGGGCAGGGGACAAGGTAAAACTAAACGGGATGTATCTATATGCCTCTAATGTAGTACATGAACTAGGGGAGCCTGGAAGAATGTCATTAGTTCTTGAAACACTAGACCAGATAAGGGGGAAATACTATGCAAATACTAGATGAGATAGCAAGAGAAATCAATAATCAAAAGAGCAGGAGTATAAACACCGCCCTTTTCTCCACTGGCCTAGTCCTTGGGACAATAACTCCGTCTATGAAGGTCAAACTTGATAATTTTAAGCACGAAGTAGATTTTTTACAAATCCAGACATCCAACTGGCTCGAAATAGAATCATCCCAAATAAAAACCTTGTGGGTAAGTACAAGATATGATGTAAAGCAGGATAAAATAGAAGTCAAAACAAAAGTTGAGTTACAACTTAGTCCTGGAGACAGGGTTTTGGTGGCCATAGTTAATAATGGTTCTGATCATGTGATAGTGGGGAAGGTGAT
>CAZXWU010000248.1:0-3139 GCA_964644495.1 uncultured Tissierella sp. | reverse complement strand
AAAAAGGTACAGTTAAAGCTGTAAATGGTGTATCCTATGCCGTTGAATCTGGGAAGACCCTAGGTATTGTAGGGGAAAGTGGTAGTGGCAAGAGTGTTTCTGCCATGAGTATTATAAAGTTGTTAGATGGTAATGGATATATAAAAGAGGGTAAAATTATCTATGATGGAAAAGATTTAACCGATATGCCAATTAAGGATATACAACATATTAGGGGTAATGATATTTCTGTAATATTCCAAGAACCGATGACTTCTCTAAACCCAGTATTTACTGTCAACAGACAGATTTCTGAACCTTATATTGTTCATCAAGGTATGAACAAAAAACAAGCTAGTGAAAAAGTTATAGAGATGCTTGATTTGGTTAAGATACCAAATGCAAAATCAGTTGCTAGACAATATCCTTTCCAGTTATCTGGAGGTATGAGGCAACGTGTTATGATAGCTATGGCTTTGGCATGTAGACCAAAACTTCTGATTGCTGATGAACCTACTACAGCCTTAGATGTTACGATACAAGCTCAAATATTGAAACTTATGAATGAATTAAAGGAAGAAGTAGGTACTTCTATACTATTTATCACCCATGATTTGGGTGTTATCAATGAGATGGCAGACGATGTTGCTGTTATGTATTGTGGGCAAGTAGTAGAAAAAGCCCCTGTTGATACAATATTTAGTCCAGATAGTGTTTACTCCCATCCTTATACCGAAGGCTTAATGGTATCAGTACCTAGACTGGATACTCCACCAGATGCAAGGCTAGAAGCCATACCTGGAGCAGTACCTCATCCATTAGCTCTACCAAAAGGATGTAAATTTGAGCCAAGATGTAAATATTCAACTGATAGATGTAAAGAAGAAGAGCCAGATCTAGTGGATATAGAAAGAGGACATTCTATTCGTTGCTTCTATCCAAAGAAAGGAGTGAGATCAAATGGCTAAAGAAAAGAAACCTTTAATTCGTGTAGACCATTTGAAACAATATTTTCCTATAAAAAAGGAGACACTTTTTTCCAGTGAACAACTATTTGTTAGGGCGAATGATGATGTATCCCTAGAAATTTATCAAGGTGAAACATTTGGTTTGGTTGGAGAAAGTGGTTGTGGTAAGTCCACTTTGGGAAGGAGCTTGCTACAACTTTATACACAAACAGATGGTAGAACTTTATACTATGGTAAATCCCTATATGAAGTTGACCCTGAATATGTATTGAATATTTTTAAAAACCTTTCTGCTTTGAGGAAAAAATATATTGAATTAAAAGAAAAAGAAGATACTGATAGATCAAGATATGAGTCATTAGAAGATGGGGAAGAAAAGTACAATGCATTAGATGAATTGAATAAAGCTGAGACAGAATCTAGAAAATCATTTTTGGATTTAGTTCAGTTGATAGGTGCATTTATATTAGCAGATAATTTAGAAGCTGTATCAAAGATTTTGACTAAAGAATACAATACCGGTCTTGCTATTTATAAAAGTAGAAAGAAAAAGCAAGATACTGCAAAATTAGAAAAAGAAATGCAAGAAATTCAAAATGAAATTGAAGGCATGTTAGATAAATATAGAGATGATCCTAAGTTTGATGAATATCAAAAACATAAGGATGGGGGAATCGACCTAACAAAACTGACGGAAGAAGAAATGAGGCTCTTGAGGAATGATTTACAGCTTATATTCCAAGACCCCTACTCATCATTAAATCCAAGGTTAACTGTAGGTCAAATAATCTCAGAAGGCTTGTTTACCCATGGTATTTACAAGCAAAGTGATCCTGAGGTCCAGGATTATGTAATAGAGGTAATGGAGAAATGTGGACTTGCTCCATATTTTATCCATAGATATCCACACCAATTCTCAGGTGGACAAAGACAACGTATTGGTATAGCAAGGGCAGTTGCTTTAAACCCTAAGTTTATTGTATGTGATGAGGCTGTATCAGCCCTAGATGTTTCTATTCAATCACAGATAATTAATCTATTATTGGATTTAAAGGAGCAAGAAAACTTAACCTATCTTTTTATATCACATGACTTAAGTGTTATAAAATATATTAGTGATAGAGTTGCAGTTATGTATTTAGGTAATATAGTTGAGTTGGCAGAAACAGCTGAACTTTATGCAAGACCAATGCATCCATATACAGAGGCTCTTCTTTCTGCAATTCCAACAACTGATACTAGAAGAGAGAGAAGTACTGAGATACTTGAAGGGGACATTCCAAGTCCAATAAAACCTCCAAGTGGATGCAAGTTCCATACTAGATGTAAATATGCAACAACTATTTGTAAACAGGTAGTACCTGAATTTGAAGAAGCAGTACCTGGACACTTTGTTGCATGTCACCACAAGCTGAATATAGACTAGGCTTCATTAGAAAGGAGTCTGATTATTATAATGTTTCAAAACAAGGTAGATAGAGCTATGAATTGGCTTAAAGAAAAAAATAAGAAATCAGACCTTGATGGATCTATTGAAGGGTTATCTAAAGAAGATCAAGATTATGAATTTGATAAGACAGATATTTTAGCTTTAATAATATCAGCATTGTTGGTATTTGGACCAATATTTATTATATTTCTTATTATAATATATCTTGTATTATAATAAGAATAAATTATGCATATAATCTAGACATAATATAGACCGGCGGGAGCCGGTCTATTTTTAAAATGAATGAGGTGGGATATAATGTCAATCATATTAAAAGCTGTTGATATTGAAAAAACATACGGAAAAGGCGACCTTCAAGTTCAAGCTTTGAAAGCTTCTAATTTGGAAATAAAGGAAGGAATCTTTTATGCCATAATAGGAAAGAGTGGTTCTGGAAAATCAACCTTATTACACATATTAGGCGCTTTAGATAAGCCGAGTGGGGGGAAATTGTATCTTGAAGGGGAAAGTGTATTTGATTTAAAAGATAGTGAAATGGCAATTCTTAGACGCAGACGTATAGGCTTCGTATTTCAATCATTTAATCTATTGCAGGAACATACTTGTATGGAAAATATTTTGATGCCAATCCATCTAGATGGTAAGGACCCAGATATGGATTATTTTGATAAGATTATAAGCACATTAGAAATTGAAGACAAGTTATCTTATTATCCAGATGAATTATCAGGTGGAGAAA
>CAZXWU010000247.1:0-3143 GCA_964644495.1 uncultured Tissierella sp. | reverse complement strand
TGTTTATACTTAATAATTTTATCAACCATTTCCTCTTTTGTTTCCATGACAACAAACTTTTTGCCTGTTGTCATGGAAATTACTGTATCAGGTGTTTCTTCTATTATTTCTATTAACTCTGCATTAATAAGGATGACTTCCTTATTAAACCTTGTAACTTCAATCATTGTTATACGCCCCTAACTAACGTTTTAGATTGACAAGCTCTTGCAGCATTTCATCTGATGTACTAATAATCTTTGAATTAGCTTGGAATCCTCTTTGGGTTGTAATCATATCTGTAAACTGTTGAGATAAGTCAACATTAGACATTTCCAAAACACCAGCTTGGAATATCCCAGCATTTCCTATACCATCAAAGTCCCCAGAGTTTGCTGTTTGCCTATATATATTATCACCAGCTTTCTCCAGACCTGCTGGGTTATCAAAGTTAGCAATAATGACTTGCCCTAATAATTTAAATTCACCATTATTATAATAAGCAGTAATAATGCCGTCTGGTCCAATATCATAACCTTGCATCTCACCAGGGGATCTACCATTTAATGTTTTTGGGTCAATATTGGTTTTGGCATTATACTGGGTAATATTCGAGAAGTCTACAGTGATAGGCCCTAAAGTAGAGTTCAAACTTGCAATCTCAAACTCATCTTCAGCAGTTGCCCCAGCACCAATCCTAAACTGGAAGCCTTCCTTAGGGCCTACTAATTCACCAGCTGAATTAAATCCAAATGGTATACCATCACTTTCAAGCTCAATATAATGTTCAGTACCATTTTGATCTGTTAAAAGTGTCTTTCCATCATTATCTCCACCACTAATTTTAACTGGGGATATTGTCCATCTGATTGGTGCCTCTGCTGGTGCATCTATAGTAGGGTCATATTTGGCTGTCATATTCATAGCGTACAGATTTCCTAAACTATCATACATTTTAATTTGTAGGGGTACCCCACCACTACTTACTCCATCAGCTGTATTTAGGTTTCCTGTAAGTTCTGCCTTAGTTGTAGCCTCTGGTTTGGCAGTCTTGTTTTGAGGGCTATCTAGTTTAATGGGTAGGACATTACCTCTTTGAATCTCTTTACCATCCCCATCTGCTTGCCAGCCCATAACTTTCATGCCATTAGGGATGATCAAGTTGCCTGCATCATCTTTTCGAAGGGCGCCGTCTCTTGTAAAATAAGTACCACTTTCATCTTGTACAACCATAAATCCATCCCCATCAATCATTAAGTCAAATGGATTATCTGTTCGCTGGGCTGCACCTTGGGTCATTAGCATATCGATTGAAGATAAGTTGACACCAAGCCCTACCTGCATAGGGTTGCGTCCACCCCGGCCAGTATCAGCGTTGGCAGAACTGGCACTTTGCAAAGTTTGGCTAAATACTTCATTAAATGTTGCACGTTGGGACTTAAATGCAGTTGTGTTTACGTTTGCTATATTATTACCTATAACGTCCATCTTAGTTTGATGGGTACGTAGTCCAGAAACCCCTGAATACATGGATCTCATCATAATTATTACCTCCTAGGTAGTTTGTATATGCCGTATCGTCTTGTCTGTCATTCCAAGACCTATGCTTCCTTATCGGTCCAGCTATATTATTACGGCACCATCAATATTTGTAAATACATTGTCTTCCATATCCTTTAAAGGAACTACAGTAATGACTGTATTGTTCTTGATACTAACAACAAAGCCATAATCATCAGTTAAAATAAGGCCTTCTTGAATGTTTTTTTGTTTTGCCTTGTTAGTAGCTACTTCCAGCTGCTTATCAAGATCTTGTGTTCTTATAATTCCTAATGACTTCATCCTCATATCAGCATGCTTTGAGAACTTAAGGTCTGTTTTAATCAGTTCCCTGTGTAAAATTTGGTTAAATGATAAATCTTTGTTTTTAGGCTGGTCTGACCTTTTAACAGTCTGAGTTTTTGATGATATAGGATTAAAAATTTGTCTATTTAATTTAGGAATCATCAATAACCTCCTCTAGATTTATTGTTTAGATACTGTTTCAATTTGATCAAAAGGTATCATCTTATTATTAATAGATACTTGAATCTCCCCATCTATTACTAAAAGATAGTCTACTCTTCCTTCGATGGTACTTAAGTTGCCCCCTTGGTCTACTATGGTTGCCTGGGCATACTTACCTGTAATAGTTGGTGTTTCTATGATATTTTTTACATTATCTACAGGAATAGTGACGCCATGGTCTCCCCTACCTATAACTACATTAGGCTGACTGTTTTTCATAGCAATTTTTTCCACTTGACCCTCATACAAAAATTCCTGCTGTGTCTCTTTGTTAAAAATAGTAGCTTGCACAGTTTTACCTATGAGTTCAAAACCTGAGTTAATCTCTGTGTTAGAAATTAAACTTGGGTCAATAACACTTCCCACATCTTGTAAGGTTACTTCCTTGCCATTGACTGATAGAAAATGATTACCGTTTCTCGTAATCACACTATCTACTTTTCCAGCAATACTTTCTAATTGCTTGCTAACTGGGTCTGTATACGTGGCTTCTACTACTTTTCCAATTAAAGCATGGGCACTAGATCTATCTAAAGACGCGCTCATATTCATCATATGTTCCAGGGCTGAGAATTGAGCCATTTGTGCCATAAAGGCTTGATTATCCATAGGTTCTAGTGGATCTTGGTATCTAAGCTGAGTGACTAGTAATTTCATAAAAGCATTTTTATCCAGGTCATTTTCAGGCTCTCTAGTGGCTTTTTTAGGTTGAATTCGCTCATCGTCTGGATGGACATAATGCATCCCATTTATTTTACCCATAAAACGCCTCCTCTCTAGGCTATAAAGTCTACTTCACTATTTTCACTTTTAGGTAATGCTGCTACTTGTGATTCTTCATCATCCTCATTCATAATACGGCTAATCATGTCTGAAATATTTTTATCAGACTTTGAGCTTGTGTAGGACTGATTTTCACCTTCTTGATGCTCCCCAACGGTAACTTCTAACTGGTCAATAATAAGTCCCTTATCTTCTAAGGCTTCTTGAAGATTTTGTATGTTCTGCTCCATCATTTCTTTGACTTTTTGACTTTCAACTGTAAATTGAGCCGTTAACACTCCCTGTTTAGAAATAACCTTCATACTTAACTTACC
>CAZXWU010000246.1:0-3170 GCA_964644495.1 uncultured Tissierella sp. | reverse complement strand
TTAGGATCTAGTGTCATTGACGTGGGGGTTCAAGTCCTCTTTCCCGCACCATACATAAACGCAGGGGTTACTATACTAGTATATGGTAGCCTCTGTGTTTTTTTATTTGCAATAATTAAATAATTGAAAGAAAGAAAAATATGTTATATACTATAATATAACGTGCACCCGTAGCTCAACGGATAGAGCACCTGGCTTCGGACCAGGGTGTTGGGGGTTCGAGTCCTCTCGGGTGTGCCATTCAAATTAGAGAAGAGGAAATATACATGAATTGGTTTAGAAAGTTTATGACTGGAAGATACGGTGTGGACCAGCTATCTAATGCAATATTAGGTGTGAGTATTGGACTATTGCTTATCAATATGTTTACAAGAATTCCAATATTGAACACTATCGTTACTGTACTTATAGTAATGTCTTATTTTAGAATATTTTCTAAAGATATCAATAGAAGATATGCAGAGAACATGAAATTCCTTAATTGGTTCAATCCTATCAGGGGTAAATTCAACAAGACAAAGAATAAAATAAAGCAAAGCAAGACCTACAAATTTTTTAAGTGTCCTAAGTGTGGACAGGATATCAGAGTACCAAAGGGTAAGGGCAGAATAAAAATCAGATGTCCTAAATGTAGCGAGAAGTTTGAAGGTAGAACTTAAGGTGATACTATGTCATATTTAAGATTGATAAAGAATAAAATGCAAAATCTAGCTGAGATAATGGCATCTGTCATGAATGTAGAAGTGGCTATAGCAGACAAAAACCTAACTAGAATTATAGGTACAGGTAATTTTTATACTAAATTAGAAGAATCCTGTGCTGAGGACTCTTTATTTGCAACTGTGGTTAATTCGGGGTTACCTATAGTTAATTTAACCAGGGATGAGCATTGTGACGAATGCTCCAACAAGGATTCATGTCCAGAGTTTGCCAATATGTCATACCCTATAAAATCAGAAGGTGAGATAATAGGGGTTATTAGTTTTGCGTCTTTTGATACTGAACAAGCTAATAATATGAGATTTAGAAGAAATGAATACTTTGATATGTTAAAGGAAACTGCAGGCATAGTAGAGCAAGAAATAATCAATATAAATATAAGCAATAAATTAATCAAGGATGTAGCAGAAGTAAACGAGATAATCAACTGTCTAAATAAGGGGATCCTTATCCTTAATTCCAGTGATGAGATTATCCATATAAATAGTAAGGCTTTAGAGTCTTTAAATCTTAGTATTTCTGATGA
This sequence comes from uncultured Tissierella sp., assembly GCA_964644495.1. Lineage (GTDB taxonomy): Bacteria > Bacillota > Clostridia > Tissierellales > Tissierellaceae > JAAYTL01. The sequence goes on along the minus strand of CAZXWU010000246.1, from coordinate 1,924 downwards.
AAAAGTAATCAATCGGGATATTCATGACTTTGTCCAAGATATAGACCTTGCTGACACTGGAAATAATGATATAGTTGATATCTGGAAGATCGACGGTAAGGATACTAGGGTCATATATAGTATCAATAAGATTCTCCTAAGTGATAATGAGTTTTCCTTTATGATTAGCTTTGATAGAATGAAGGATATTATAAATATAGCCAAGACATATGAGAATAAGGATAAAATACAATTTTCAAATATCATAGGTAATAGTTCTACAATTCTAGAAGCTATAAATAGATCAAAGATAGCTGCAGCAACAGATTCAACTATATTGATTCAAGGGGCTAGTGGAACTGGCAAGGAGTTGTTTGCTAGATCTATCCATAACGAGGGATTAAGAAAAGATGGGCCTTTTGTAGCTCTTAACTGTGCCAGTATACCTGAGACTTTGATAGAGTCAGAGTTATTTGGTTATGAGAAGGGTTCTTTTACTGGTGCTAATCCTGGTGGCAAGAAGGGCAAGATTGAATTAGCCCATAATGGAACCTTGTTTCTTGACGAAATAGGAGATTTGCCCCTATATATGCAGACAAAACTATTGCGGGTACTTCAAGAAAGAACTATAGAAAAAATAGGTGGACTTGAACCTATAGATGTAAATATCCGTGTGGTATCAGCTACAAATAAGGATTTAAAACAATTAGTAGATGAAGGTAAGTTTAGATTGGATTTATATTATAGGTTAAATGTTATACCTATAAACCTTCCAGCTCTAAAGGATAGAGAGGACGATGTATTCCTGTGTTCAGATTTTGTACTAAACAAGCTATGGGCTAGTATAAATATTGAGTCTAAGGGATTATCAGCCGATGTTAAATCTGCTTTTAAAAATTATCCTTGGCCAGGGAACATACGGGAGTTGGAAAATGTACTAGAACATGGTATCTGCTTCTCCAAGGGTAAATATATTGAAATGAATGCTCTACCAGACTATTTCTTGGATGGACTTAATGAAAGATCTAATGATATAAAAGACCAGAAGGTGAAAGGCTTATCATCTAAATTTGATAAAAGCTTGGATGAATTGAAAGAAGACTTTGAGAAAACTGTTATAAATGAATTGATAGATAAATATGGAAAAACAGTTGAAGGCAAGAAAAAAGTAGCTGATGAGCTGAAGATAGGACTGACAACCTTATATAGAAAGTTAAATGATTATGATAATTGATTTTCATAGTTGGAAAATACATTTCCGATTATGAAAATTTTTTTATTGGCAAATTATAAAAGTGTATATTGACGTTTGAATATCAAATCCTATAATGAAGGAGATAACTAGTTTTTGTCTGCTATTCTGGAAATATCTCTGATTAATAAGAAGAAAATAAAAATGGCATGATAATTGCATTATATATTAATAGAGGTGGGATATATAATGAATACAATCACTAAAACATATAAGAATGAGCTAAATGAAAAGCTATTAGATACTTTAATAAGCGGTGTGAAACCAGCCCTAGGATGTACAGAGCCTGTGGCTGTGGGCTTGGCTACTTCTAAGGCTTACCAGGCTATCAATGGTAAGATACACAAGCTAGAAGTAGGAGTCAGTCCTAATATCTACAAAAATGGTATGGGGGTTGGTATACCGGGTACGAAAGAAATTGGCCTTATCTTTGCCGCTGCTCTAGGTATTACTTGTGGGAATCCTGATTTAGGATTTGAGGTTTTTAAGTATGTGGATGACCATAGTATCAAAAAAGCTCAGGACTTAGTAAAGGCTGGGTTAGTGGAAGTAGTCCTGGAGAATGGGAAGGGTGACTCTTTTATTGAAGCAAAGATTGAGACCAGTCAAGGAAAGGCTTCATGGATTATAAAAAACACCCACACCAACATTGTATTTTTAGAGGTAAATGGACAAGTAGTTTTTGATAATGAC
>CAZXWU010000245.1:0-3207 GCA_964644495.1 uncultured Tissierella sp. | reverse complement strand
AATGCACATTACTTTATTAAGCATTTGCCAAATGGATATGATACTTTTCTTACAGCAGATGGGGGAAATCTATCTCAAGGAGAGCGTCAACTCTTATCTATAGCAAGAGCTGCTGTGGCAAATCCAACAATTCTAATACTGGATGAAGCAACATCTTCTGTAGATACAAGGACAGAAAAGCTTATCTCAGAAGGTATGGATAAGTTGATGGATGGCAGGACTACCTTTGTAATTGCCCATAGACTATCTACAGTTCGTGATTCAAATGCCATAATGGTACTTGAAAAAGGTGAAATCATTGAACGTGGGGACCATGAGGAGTTGATGGGACAAAAGGGTAGATATTATGGATTAAATACTGGAGCCATAGAATTAGAATAGATTTAATAAATAGAGTCTAGGATAAATTTATCCTAGACTCTATTTTTATATATGAATTGGTTTATCTATAGCCCCATAAGCTGCTTCCACCATTGCTTCTGCAAATGTTGGATGTGGATGAACAGTCTTAGCTAGATCATAAACCGTACCTTCAAGCTGCATTACAGCAACAGCCTTAGATATCATATCGCTGGCATGACTTGCCATTATATGAACTCCTACAATCTCACCATATTGATTGTCTGAAATAATCTTGACAAAACCAGTAGTCTCTCCATTGGCAATGGCCATTCCATTTGCCATTAGAGGGAATTTACTCACTTTGTAGTCCAGTTCCTTTTCCTTGGCTAGATCTTCAGTGATACCAACACTGGCAAGTTCTGGAAAACTATATACCACTGAAGGGACAAGATTATAGTTCAAGCTACTAGGGACACCCATGATATTCTCAGCTGCAACAATTCCCTCTGCTGAAGCAACATGGGCCAATGGGTACTTACCTATTACATCACCTATGGCATATACCCCATCCACACTTGTTTCCATCTTGTCATTGGTCTCTATAAAGCCCTTAGGGCTTAATTTCAGGTTAAGACTTTCCAGCCCACTTAGATTAGCCTGACTTCCAAGAAACATCATATACTTATCTCCAGAGAAGGTCTTATCTTTACCCTTATGGTCAACTAGGATTTCCCCATCCTTAACCTCTTTGAACTCAGCTTGGGAGACTATCTTGACCCCATCCTTTTTAAGCTGTCTTTCTAAAGTCTTAGCTAGTTCATTTTCTATAAATGGGAGTATCTGTTTTCCATTATGGATTATAGTGACTTTTGAGCCAATGGAATTAAAAAGTGTAGCAAATTCAATGGCATATACATTCGCTCCAACCATGACTATTTCATTAGGAATATCTTCTAGCTGAAATACTCCATAGGAATCCATAGCCTTACCTGATTTGACAAGTTGATCTAATCCAGCTATATCCACATACCTACTGGAAGCTCCTGTGGCTATAATTAATTTATCAAATTCAATAGTTTGACCATTTACTTCTATTTGATTTTTGTTGACAACCTTTCCCATGCCATCAAAAAAATCAATCTTATTCTTTTTAAATAACATTTCTATTCCAGATACTAGTCTATTTACAACAGTATCCTTTCTTTCAAGTAATGATTTCCAGTCAACACTAACACTTGAAGGATCTACTCCTTTAATGCCAAATTCCTCTGCCCTTAGGACATCTTTGAAATGCCTTGCTGTCACCAGCATTGTTTTAGTAGGAATACAGCCCCAATTGAGACATACCCCTCCTAATCTATCTTTTTCAACTACAGCTACTTTTGCTCCTAATTGAGCTGCCTTAATAGCTGCTACATATCCACCAGGCCCGCCGCCTAGAATTACAATATCATATTTATCCATTTAATCACCCTTATCCTTTAAGCTCTTAGAAGCAAGATATCTGGATCACTTAGAAGTTCTTTTAATAGATTTATAAAGTGGGATCCGCTAGCTCCGTCAATAGTCCTATGGTCATAGGATAATGATACAGGTAATACTTTAGCAATTACTATTTCATCATCTTTTACAATAGGTTTCTTTACAACTCTTCCTAAACCAAGTATTGCGGATTCAGGATAGTTTATGATAGGTATACCAAAATGTCCACCTATTGACCCGTAATTTGTAATTGTAAAAGTACCGCCTCTTAATTCATGAAGTTCAGACTTATTCTCCTTAGCCCTAGAACTTACACTTTCAACAGCCTTTGCTAATTCAACAATACTTAGTTTATCAGCTTCCTTAACTACTGGAACCATGAGGCCCCTATTTGTATCAGTAGCTATACCAATATTATAGAAGTATTTTAAGATCAAGTCTTCATTGACTTCATCTAATGTTGAATTAAACTCAGGGAATTTTTTAAGAGCTACAATAACAGCCTTTATAATAAATGGCAGATAGGTTAACTTTACATCCTCTTCAATCAACATATCTTTGTATTTTTTCCTAAATTCATCTAATACTGTTACATCAATTTCATCCATAGCAGTTGTATGAGGAATAGTAAATCTTGATTGACTCATACGTTCTGAGATGGTTTTCCTTATTCTTGTCAAAGGAATTCTTTCCTCATTTTCTTGAGCTTCATATGTGGTTGGTTGGCTAGAAGCTTTTTTAGGAGCCTCTACAGCTTTGGATTCTGGCTTAAGAGTGCTAGCCTCATCCTTGGATTTTTGTATATCTTCCTTCATTACTCTACCGTTAGGTCCACTACCTAGCACAGTAGATATATCAATACCTAGGTCCTTAGCCATTTTCCTTGCAACAGGAGTAGCTAAAACCTTCTTATTTGCACTTGCCTTTGATGATGGTGCAAACTCTTCAGCACTAGGAGGTATGACTTCAGATGAGACAACTACCTCACCTACAACACCTGCAGTTTCCTCCTCTTCAACCATATCCACTTCAACTTTAACTTCATTGGAATCACTGTCTACAGATGGTTCAGTCCCTTCTTCCCCTTCCATTTCTATGGTTATAAGGACCTCCCCAACATTGACAGTATCCCCTTCTTTGTACTTTAACTCCATTACCTTACCCGATCTAGGTGAAGGAATCTCAGCAGTAACCTTATCCGTCTCAACTTCTGCTACATTATCTCCTTCTTTTATAATATCCCCTTCTTCAACAAGCCATTTCATAATGACACCCTCGTCAAGACCCTCGCCTATATCAGGGAAAATAAAATCAAATTTCATAATTCAAACCTCCTCCTAATATCTCACAACTTCTAAGATTGTTTTGGCAATTCTTTCTGGG
>CAZXWU010000244.1:0-3232 GCA_964644495.1 uncultured Tissierella sp. | reverse complement strand
ATAGATATATTAAATGACCAGGGCAAGTATCATCAGGTAGTTGAAATATGTCGACAGGCGATCACCTTTGTGAAATATGATGAAAATATCCATATCTGCCTAATGGAGGCAATGCTAAAATTAGGGCAAGTAAAAGATGCACAGGGTCATTATGAATATGTAACTTTCCTGCTGGATAAAGATAAATTATCTACAATATCATCTGGTTTAAGTGAAATAAATAGAAAGATTCAAAATCATTTAATTGAGAAAAGTAAAATTGATATAAGCGATATAAAGCTAAAATTAGAAGAAAAATCAGACCAAGGGCCATTATCTTGTGATTTTGTGTATTTTAAATTATTATTTAATATGCAAAAGAAAAATAGAAACATAGAAGAAGAACCAGCCTTTATTATCCTGATAACATTAAATGAGGATTTAGTAGAAGATGAATTAAAGCAGTGGACAAATACCATAACAGAGGTAGTAAAAAGCTCATTAAGAGGTGGAGATGCATTTACATTTTGGAATGAACTGCAAGTACTAATTCTCCTGCAAGATGTAAAGGAGAATGGATTAGCTACTATAGAAAACAGAATAAGAAATAACTTGCAAAGAGCTCTAGGGGAAGAAAGCTATGACATAGATATAAAATCATCCTCAGTATTGCCACAAACAGTATTAGCATAGTTATGCTAGAGTACTTATATAGCTTAAGTATTTTTGAATTAAGAGTTTATATCTTAAAGGTTCCCAAGGGGGCCTTTTTTTAATTTGTAGTTATGGTGGCAAGTATAATTGATATATAACTGACATATAATTGAGATGTAACTGACATTAAAGTTGTGTAGGGTATAATATATGCAATACTATTTTAAGGGGGTGGCTCCATGGAATATCCATCACGAAATGATTTCTTTTTAAGATTCAAAGCATTATATGATGAAAATGACAAGTTTATAGATTATCTGTTGATAGATAACAGTGAAAACTTTCCTTGTATCATCAATTATAAATCCAATCCTTTTCTAGGGAAGAGGATTTCAGAAATAGTCTTAGAAGATGAAAAAGATAGATTAGCACATAAGGAAATTTACTATCACATGATACCAAAGGCTAGAAGAAAATTTGAAATCTATATTGAAACATTAAAGTGCTGGTATATTATCAATATATTTAGTGATAAAAGAGATTTTTTATTATTAATTTATACTGATATAACTAGATACAAAAACAATGTAAAAGAGCCACTGATTGAACCTTTTGATGGTTATGAAAAAATAGCAAAATGATAAATATTTTCGGACAAAAACTTAAGCACATTAAAAAGGTGAAACTATCCAAAGATAGTGACGCAAAGCTGTAAATCTAAAGTCAAAATGACAGCTATGATAGTCAAGCTGATATGTTAGGGTATGTAGATCTTAATTATTTTGGGGGGAATGCGTATGATTTGTTTTGTTTACAACTTAAGAAAACTGAATATGGAAAGTAGAGGTGGAAAATATGAATAGAGCTTTAAAAAGACTTGTAGCTTTTACGTTAACATTTGTCATGATTTTTACAATGGGAGCTAGTGCATTTGCGGTGGAGCAAGGTGAATCTGGATTTCCAGCAGTACAGGAAGGTGAAGGAGTAGACCAGGATGCATCAGCTGGGCAAGATGAACAAGAAGACCCGGATGCACCGGTAGATTCAGATGAGTCAGCAGATTCAGCAGACTCGGATGCACCATCGGATCCAGAAAGCAAAATAACAGACTTAACAATAAATCATGTTTTGCTTACAGAAGATGGGGAAGAAACAATAGACACTCAAATTATGGAAGATTTATATGTAGGTAGTGTTATTTTAAAAGAAACATTAAAACTAGAAGATGAAAATTTATATTATTTTGGAGATCTCTTAGAAGAATATACACTTGTAGAAGGAGAAAATAGTATAAATCTGTATTATGAAATGAAAGAAGAAGAGGTAACAGAAGTGGGTAAACCATCAATCAGTGTATCAGTGACTACTGAAGATGATTATTATGAAAATGGAGAATATCTAGTCTATAATTTAGTTCTTTTTAATGATGGAGAAGTAGATTTAGAAAATATTTCTATACTTGATGATTTAAATGGATTATATGAAGTAGCTAGTTTATTAGTAGGAGAAGAAAAGATAGTCACACAGGAATACCCTATTAGTTTAGAAAATGATTTAAAAACAATAAATAACAACATTTATATTTCAACAATATTTAATGAAGAAGAAATATCAGCAGAAACTAGCTTTACAATATGGATTAACATAGAAGAGGAAGTTGAACTTGCAGAAAATTATCCTCTTATGATTGGAGAGCCAGAGATTGTTTTTCCAAGTTACCTTTCTCAGAGAACAAGGAGATTAATGTCAACAAATTTAGATCTTGAAGATACTATAGCGGTTAATAAAACAGCTATAAGGTCGAAGCCAGGATGTAGAACTTTTGAAGTGACATTAGATATAACAGGAACACCTCAATCAGCACCTGTGGATGTAGTCCTAGTAATAGATAGATCAGGTAGTATGAAAGATGGAACTGGTACTGCATATGTTCCTGTAACAAGTTCTCCTGATACCAGTAAAAGTTATTATGTGAAGATAGACGGAGAGTATCAGCAAGTCTATTATAGTAGCGGTGGATTGTTTGCTCCTCCTAAAGGTTGGTATTATGGCAATTGGCCAAATCGTAGATATGTTAGTTGGGATGCAAATGGAGATGACAATAGCTCAGGAAGTAGTAATTCAAACAATCCCGTTGGTAAACCATTTTATAAAGAGGTTGGGACATCTCGTCTATACTATGCTAAACAAGCAGCAATTAATTTTGCAGGAAAAGTATTAGGACCTGAGGGTATTTCTGGAAGTAGAGTATCTATAGTTAGTTATAGTGGACCAGAAATCACATCAGGAAGTGGAAATCAAAATCAAGCTAGTACAAATATAGGATTGAGTGATAACCCAGTAGCAGTAAATGCTGCTATAAATGCTATTACAGCAGTAGGAGGAACAAATACACAGGCAGGATTTTTACAAGGTAGAAGCGTAATAGAAAACTCAGATAATCCAAATTCAAACAAAGTGGTAATAATGTTTACTGATGGCTTGCCGACAGCTAGCAATGGTAATAAATACAAGGAAACTACAGATATTAACCATGTTCATATTCAAAGTGCAATCACAGCAGGTAAAGGTATATTTCAAAGTGAAACAGCAGATGTAT
>CAZXWU010000243.1:0-3290 GCA_964644495.1 uncultured Tissierella sp. | reverse complement strand
AAGATATAGATATAGAGGATTATATTCCAGAAGAGTTTTTAAATAAAGAAGATTTGAACCTTCCACAAGTAAGTGAGTTTGATGTAATAAGACATTATACAAACCTATCTGACAAAAACTATGGTTTGGATGCAGGCTTTTATCCATTAGGCTCATGTACTATGAAATACAATCCTAAAATAAATGAAGATATGGCAAGATTAAGTGGATTTGCAAATGTTCATCCACTTCAAAGAGAAGACTGTGTCCAAGGATCACTACAGCTTATGTATGAGCTAGAAGCAGCATTAGCTGAAATAGCAGGCATGGATAAGATGTCACTCCAACCTGCAGCAGGTGCCCATGGAGAAATAACAGGCTTGATGCTTATAAGAGCCTACCATGAAAAAAGAGGAGATAGCAAGAGAAATAAAATCATAGTACCAGACTCAGCTCATGGAACAAACCCAGCGACAGCATCTATGGCTGGTTACAAAGCAGTAGAGGTTAAATCTACTGAAAAAGGCATAGTAGATGTAGAATCACTTAAAAAGGTCATAGGAGATGGTCATGATATAGCAGGACTGATGCTAACAAATCCAAATACCCTAGGACTGTTTGAAAAGGATATAGCTGAAATAGCTAAGCTAGTTCATGATGCAGGAGGCTTACTATACTATGACGGGGCAAATGCCAATGCCATTTTAGGTCATGCAAGACCAGGAGATATGGGATTTGACGTAGTCCATTTTAACATTCACAAGACCTTCTCAACACCTCATGGTGGAGGAGGACCTGGATCAGGGCCAGTAGGAGTAAAGAAAATATTAGAAGAATTCCTACCGACACCTACAGTAGAAAAAGACGGAGAAAGATATTACTTTGATTATAATCATCCAAATTCCATTGGTAAGGTTAAGGACTTCTATGGTCATTTTGGAATCTTAGTTAGAGCATACACCTATATATTGACAATGGGTAGAGATGGTTTGAAGAAAGTAGCAGAGACAGCTGTATTAAATGCCAACTATCTATTGAGTCAGTTAAAGGATGACTATTATCTACCAATAGATTCTTTATATAAACACGAATTTGTCCTAGGTGGTCTAAAGGGAGACCTATTAGAAGCAAGTACACTAGACGTAGCCAAGAGACTTTTAGACTTTGGTTTCCATCCACCAACAGTATACTTCCCACTGATAATCAGAGAAGCTCTAATGATAGAGCCAACTGAGACAGAGGGTAAAGAAACATTAGATGAGTTTGCTGCGGCTATGAAGCAAATTGCAGAAGAAGCAAGAACTAATCCTCAAATATTAAAAGAAGCACCACACGATACAATAGTTAGACGACCAGATGAGGTCAAAGCAGCAAGAAATCCAGTGCTTAAATACGAAGGGTAGGTGTAGCACTTGACAAAAAAGATCGCTATCATAGGAGCGGGGCCAGGTGGTTATGTAGCAGCCATACGGGCAGCTCAATTAGACGCAGAAGTATATCTAATAGAAAATAGAGAAGTAGGGGGAACATGCCTCAATCGAGGCTGTATCCCTACCAAGACATATTTCAAAAATGCCCAAGTAATGAATTCCTTAAAGAAAGCAGATGAATTCGGTATAGAAGTTGATGGGTATAGGTTAGATGGCAAAAAATTACTTGCAAGAAAAAATGATGTAGTTCATACACTAGTTTCAGGAATTGAAAAGCTTATATCTTCCTATAAAAATATAGAATTTGTTCCGGGAAAAGCCTCAATCAAGGATAAAAATACTCTAGGAGTAGAATTGCTAGCAGGTGGGTCTAGAGATATTAAAGTAGATAATATCATCATAGCCACTGGTTCAAAGGCTCAGATGACAGAGACCAAGGGAGTAGACTTAGAAGGGGTCATTACTTCTGATGAAATTCTAGAATTAGATCATATTCCAGAAACCCTCATAGTAGTTGGCGGTGGAGTAATAGGACTTGAATTTGCCAGTATCTATCAAGAGCTAGGCTCACAAGTAATATTACTAGCCTCTAGAATTCTTAAGAATGCAGATAAGGAAATCTCTAGAAGACTTACACCATTGTTAAAGAAACAGGGTATGGAAGTATATGTAGACATTAGGGCAAAAGAAATTCTTGATGAAGATGGCAGACTCAGAGTAGTAGCTAAATACAAGGAAAAAGATGAAGAAATAGAGGTAGTAGGAGATAAGGTTCTCATAGCAGCTGGTAGAGCACCAGTAGTTCAAGGGCTTAATCTTGATGATTTAGGAATCCTAAATGATAGAAGAGGCATTGAAGTTGATGATAATTTTGAGACTTCAGTTCAAGGCATATATGCCATAGGTGATGTAAACAATACAGGTATACAGTTAGCCCATGTGGCATCAAGTCAGGGAATCCATGTAGTCGAAAGAATTATGGGTCTCGAATCAGGTATAGATTTCGAGTTTTATCCTTCATGTGTATTCACTATGACAGAAGTTGCCCAAGTAGGTTATACAGAAGACCAATTAAAAGAAAAAGACATTGATTACAAATCAAGTAAATTTATGTTTGGAGCAAATAGCAAATCCCTATCCTCAGGTGATACAGATGGATTTATTAAGATTTTAGCATCTAAGGCTGATAATATAATCCTTGGAGTCCATATACTAGGACCCCATGCCAATGATTTGATTCAAGAAGGGACTTTAGCCTTGGCAAACAAACTTGATGCAGGCAATATCACCAAAGCAATACATGCTCATCCTACACTAGGAGAATCATTCTTTGAAGCAACCCTAGGATTAGATGACAAAGCGATTCATATAGCACCAAAAAGAAAAAGAAAGACAAGAAGCTAATAATTGCTTCTTGTCTTCTTAATAAAACTTAAGAGGTATATCATGAAAAATATAAGACATACAATTATTATACTATTATTAATTTTATTTTTAATTATAGGATATATGGTTAGAGGTTCAACAGAGGGAATATTATTTGATATGGCCATCTTAGATGCCATACATAGTAACACAAATCCAGTGATCTTTAATATTATGAATTTTATTTCTTTTATAGGATCAGAGAAGTTTCTATTTCCAGCAGTAGGCTTAGTCATTATAATTTCTATATTTAATAAAAGATATTTCATAACAAAATTTTTGCTATTTAATTCATTAGGAAGCTTTCTATTTAATTATCTATTAAAGCAAATTTTTCAGAGAACAAGGCCTCTAGACTTTTTTCTAGTAGAACAGGGAGGCCTAAGCTATCCCAGTGGACACTCCATGGTAACCATGAGTATGTATTTGGCTATAGCATATTTACTAACAAGGAAA
>CAZXWU010000242.1:0-3299 GCA_964644495.1 uncultured Tissierella sp. | reverse complement strand
GTGACTTTTTTATTGAAGCAAAGATTGAGACAAGTCAAGGAAAGGCTTCATGTATTATAAAAAACACTCACACCAACATTGTATTTTTAGAGGTAAATGGACAAGTAGTTTTTGATAATGACAATATAGATAAGGGCAATAGTCCTAGTAATGAATATATGAAAGATATCAACTTACAAGCTATAAGGGAATTTGTTGAAAGTGTAGACTATGAAGATATTGAATTTATGCATGACGGAGTCGAGCTAAATATGGAAATGGCAAGGAATGGATAAAAAGCCTGGACCGGGGCTTGGAGCTGCTATGAATCTATTGATGGCTGAAGGGGTTATGCAAAAGGATGTAATCAATAAGGCTAGATCCTTGACAGCTGCTGCTTGTGATGCAAGAATGGCTGGTCTCAATATGCCTGTCATGTCTAGTGCAGGTAGTGGGAATCATGGCCTTACTGCCATTATTCCACCTAGTGTTATATGTGACCATATAGGCTGTGATGATGATAAATTGGCTAGAACTTTGGCCTTTAGTCATTTGGTTACAGCATATATAAAAGTATTCACTACGGGATCATCAGGCTTGTCTCCTGTTTGTGGGTGTGCAGTAGCCGCGGGAATAGGTGCATCTTCATCTATAGCATGGCTTCTTGGTGGAACTAATGAACAGATAAGTGGAGCTATTAAGAATATGGTGGGAACACTTACTGGTATGATATGTGATGGGGCCAAGGGTGGTTGTGCATTTAAATTATCTACTGCAGCTTCGGAGGCTATTATCCAGGCAAAACTTGCTTTAGCTAATGTGTATATAAATGATTTAGATGGTATAATAAATCCACTGGCAGAAGAAACAATAAAAAATCTAGGTAAATTCTGTAATGAAGGCATGAGAAATGCAGATAGTGAAATACTAGATATAATGATTAATCAATAAATTAATTAAAATAAGTTGGGCCATAATTAAAAATGGGCGCCAACTTATTTTAATCCATAAAGAGAAGCAAAACCATGGGAACTTGAATATTAGTTCTGTATGGACTATAATGGATATGGTTCGAATTAAAAAATGACGGAGGTATGATGTTATTGGATTTGCTTTTTAAGTTAAGCATTGTTATTTTTATAGGAATAATCGGAGGTAGAGTAGCTAATTATTTTAAACTTCCAAATGTATCAGGATATATAGTTGGTGGCTTATTAATAGGACCATCTTTTTTAAACCTTATTAAGTCAGGAGAGGCTTCTAATTTTGATGTTATAAATGAGGTTGCCTTGGCAGCCATAGCCTTTAGTATAGGAAGTGAGTTCCTGATGAAGGATATAATTAAAACAGGTAAGGATATAATGATTATTACAATTGCAGAAGTGGTAGGAGCAGTTGCTTTAGTCTTTCTCGTTACTTACTATATATTTAAACAACCATTTGAGTTTAGTCTTGTAATAGCAAGTATGTCTGCTGCAACAGCGCCAGCAGGTGTTTTAATGGTTATTCGAGAATTAAAAGCTGGAGGGCCCCTAGTAAGGCATATTTTACCAGTTGTGGCCCTAGATGATGCAGTTGGGATTATGGTATTTGGTATATCCCTATCTATTGCGAAATTAACATCAGGTGCAGGCGATATTACTATGTTACAAATTATTTGGAATCCTTTAAAAGAAATAATCGGTTCTTTACTACTAGGTGGTATATTAGGTTTCATAATGAGTTATTTTGTTCCTAAAGCAAAGAATAGAGATGAATTGCTAACATTGATAATTGGTTTTATTTTAGCTGGAACAGGAATTGCTAATTTGTTTGCTTTATCACCTTTACTGACATGTATGATGATTGGTGGAGTACTGATAAATCTAACGCGTAAGGCAAATAGGGTTTTTAATTTATTAGCTGAATTTACACCACCTGTATACTTGCTTTTCTTTACCATAGCTGGAGCTAGTTTGGATATTAAGGTATTATCCACAGTAGGTTTACTAGGAATTGGATATATATTAGCTAGAGCTGGAGGAAAGATAGTAGGGGCCAGAGTAGGAGCTAATATGGTTAATAGTGAAGAAACTGTAGCTAAATATCTTGGCATGAGTTTATTGACCCAGGGTGGGATTTCAATAGGACTATCTATGATGGTAGCAAGGGAGTTACCACAATATAGTGAGTCTATAATAACGGTTATACTATTTAGTGTTCTTGTTTTTGAAATAGCGGGGCCAATATTAGCAAAGATTGCCATACAAAAAGCTGGGGAACAAAATGGTGCTTTGAAGCCCAAAGGTGTTAAGTAAGAGTAATTTAGGCTAAATAATTGAGGGAAAAGGTGATAGTATGAATGTATTGTTTATTGTTCTTAATGAAATTGAGTTTTTAGATGACATATTAGACAGTTTTGTAGACATTGGTGTTAAAGGTGCTACGATAATAGATAGCCAAGGTATGGGGTCTGCAATCACAAATAGTGGTAGAGGAAATGAACAATTCTTTGGTGCCATAAGAGTCTTTTTAGATAATGCTAGACCTTATAACAAAACAATATTTACTGTGATTGAGGATGAAGAAACATTATCGGAAGCAATAAAAACTGTTAAAGGTATATTAGGAGATATAAACAAACCAGGAGTAGGAATGATGTTTACTATACCAGTTGGAAATATATATGGACTCTAATTTTTTGTTCTATAAACCCACCTTTACATTAATATTTAAATTAACTATTCTTCTATCTTCATAATCTTGTTCTCATCAACATTTTTTAATAGATATTATTATAAAGAGCGAGATTATGTTTGGTGATTTCATGAAAGTAGATGTTATGTAATTGACTAAAGGTAGTTTGCTTCTTTTTCTGTGATATAATAATGATAAATAAACAATTTAGCACTTTAGCAAGGAAAAATCAAAAAAGGACTTTACAAATTTTCTAATTGGTGTATAATAGATTTTAATTAAAAAAATAAAGAAGACTTTGAAGAGGAGAGTAGCTTTAGTAAATCTTCTACAGCGAGTTCCAGTTGGTGAAAGGGAACGAAGGATTGTTAGAGCGAAGAGGGCCTCAGAGTTATGCACCGAGATATTTTTCAAGGCTGCGTCGGCTTCACCCGTTACAGTGATATAGTATATAGTGTACTAGATGAGGCATATATTGTGAAATATATGTAAATTAGGATGGCAACGCGAAGTATAACTCTCGTTCCTAAGGATAATAATTATTCTTAGGAAGGGGAGTTTTTTTATGACCTAACCCAATTTGTAGTGAATTTCTACAAATTGATGGTAGGTCAAACGCAACCAATCACCAAATTCATACGAAT
>CAZXWU010000241.1:0-3323 GCA_964644495.1 uncultured Tissierella sp. | reverse complement strand
TGTATATATGCAAAGCAATATTATTGGGTTTTATAATATTATTGAGGCCTGCAGACATAATCCAGTTGATCATTTGGTTTATGCATCTTCAAGTTCCGTTTATGGTTCTAATAAAAAAGTACCTTTTGAAGAGACTGACTTTGTAGACCATCCTGTATCCCTGTATGCAGCAACAAAGAAATCAAATGAACTTATGGCTCATACATATAGTCATCTTTACAAGATACCTTCCACTGGACTTAGATTCTTTACTGTTTATGGTCCTATGGGAAGACCTGATATGGCTTACTTTGGATTTACTAATAAGTTTTTTGCTGGTGAACCGATTAGGATATTTAATAATGGCGATTTTGAAAATGACCTTTATAGGGATTTTACTTATGTAGATGATATCGTAGAGGGAATTGTAAGATTATTAAATAATCCACCTGAAAAAACTGAAGAGTCAGCCGCACATAGAGTATTTAATATTGGAAATAATAATCCTGAAAAGTTAATGGTTTTTATTGGGGCTTTAGAAAAGGCTTTAAGCAATGCATTAGATAGAGAAGTAGAATTTGATAAAATCTTCGAACCAATCAAACCAGGTGATGTGCCAGCTACATATGCTTCTACAGATAAACTTCAAGATGCAGTAGGGTTTAAACCAGAGACTTCTATAGAAGTTGGATTACAGAAGTTTGCTGATTGGTATGTTAAGTATTATAAAGTGAAATAGATCATTATTATTAGAAGAATCGAGGTGATATCAGCAAATGAACATACTAGTAACCGGCGGAGCAGGCTATATCGGCTCACATACCTGTGTGGAGCTAATGAATAATAACCATTCAGTCATCATTGCCGATAACTTAATTAATAGTAAAATAGAAACTATAGATAAGATAAAGCAAATAACTAATAAGGATCTCACTTTCTACCAATTAGATGTAACTGATGAACAAGATGTAGAATCAATCTTCAGTAACCATCAACTAGATGGTGTGATTCACTTCGCAGGTCTTAAGGCTGTAGGTGAGTCTGTATCAAAGCCGTTAGAGTATTATTATAATAATTTAGTTTCTACAATGGTCCTTAGTAAGATGTGTGTGAAGTACGGAGTAGGCAAGTTTGTCTTCAGCTCATCAGCCACTGTTTATGGCGATCAACCATCTCCATTAAGAGAAGATATGGAGTTGAAGATAACAACCAATCCGTATGGTGAAACTAAATCTATGAGTGAACGGATTTTGACAGATACAGCGAGGGCTAATAATGGATTTTCAGTAAGTCTATTGAGATATTTCAACCCAGTAGGGGCTCATGAGAGTGGACTGATTGGGGAAGATCCTAATGGCATCCCTAATAATCTTATACCCTTTGTGACTAAGGTAGCTAAGGGTCAGCTGGCGAAGTTAAATGTATTTGGAAATGATTATGATACCATTGACGGGACAGGAGTACGAGATTATATACACGTAGTTGATTTAGCAAAAGGTCATGTAAAGGCTATTGAGAATCTTAATGATGGTGTTAAAATTTATAATTTTGGAACGGGTAGAGGTACCTCTGTTCTAGAACTTGTTAATGCTTTTATGAAAGTTAATAATATAGATATTCCTTATGAGATTGTTGGAAGACGTCCAGGAGATATTGCGACCTGTTTTGCTGACCCTAGTAAAGCTGAGCAGGAACTTGGATGGAAATCAGAACTAGGCATTGAAGAAATGGTCAGAGATGCCTGGAAGTTTGAGCAGCAGAATAAATAAGTTTATCAAGCCAAAGGGGAACATCTAATGCAACCATTACTTAATCAACTACTTAACTTTTTATCCATAGAATTTACCGTTTTGCTAACAGCTGCATTACCTATCATAGAGCTTCGTGGAGCAATCCCAGTTGGTATATCCCTTGGATTATCACCTATTCATGCTACATTAATAAGCCTAGTAGGTAGCATGATACCTGTACCTTTTATTTTATTTTCTATAAGACCAATATTTAATTATCTTAAGACAACTAAAATATTTAAAAAATTAATACATAACCTGACGGATAAATCAATGGCTAAGAGTGACAAGATCCAAAAGTATGGAGCATGGGGCTTACTTGTATTTGTGGCTATACCTCTTCCTGGGACAGGCGTATGGAGTGGAAGTCTTGCTGCTGCACTAGTTGATATGAGATTTAAGTGGGCGTTTCCTGCTATACTTGTTGGTAATATTATTGTTGCTGTTATTATAATGGGGCTGAGTAATGATGCATTTAAGTTGTTTGGTGGTTAAACATATGAAAAGAAAAATACTTCCTTGGTTACTGGTTGTTTTATGGATGGCACTGATATTTTATCTATCCCATCAACCAGCTAATAAGTCTAATGGACTTAGTAAAGGGGCAACTGAAATAATAGTGGAAGCTGTTGAGAGAGTCGCACCTAAAGTAGATATAAACAAAAGGAGCTTTAATCATAACTTACGAAAGAATGCACAATTTTTCGCCTATTTAGTTCTAGGGATCTTAGTGGCAAATGGGTTAAGAAGTAGTGGAGTAAGTGGATATAGAGCTATAGGACTAGCAATACTTATATGTAGCTTATATGCTATAAGTGATGAGGTACACTAGTTATTTGTCCCAGGAAGAGGTGGGCAAGTTAAGGATATAGTAATTGATAGTGCTGGAGCTATTGTTGGGATTTCAGGATTTAATGGATTTATTAAGAGAAGGTCATGATTAGCAGATTTTAAGTAAGCATTGAAAGGAGATGGGCCATGAAGTATTCAGAATTAGTAGTAAAGAAGATGCTGAAGGCTGGAAATTTAAGCCTTGAAGATCAAGTTAAAGTTAATATTTTGAATTTTATCAGGACAATTCATTCAAATAAGTTGGATTTTATAGAATCATCATTTGGAACAGAGTTCTTCGGAGAGCTGCCCATGACTTTTCAGAAAAACCCAGGACAAGTGATGGGATTAATTACAGCTACAGTTAATGGAGAGGTTCTTAAATATGTATTCAACGATCAAGGGTATGAATCTTTAGAGGATTTGCTAGAGATGGAGTTGGAATTTGATGAAGAATAAGTAAAATCCCGTCAAGCTATTATAAGGGCTCCGGTGCCTGTGAAACCTCCGAAAAACTAAAACTAACGTATAAATCATAAAAATCAAGTATAAATATACTTATTCTCAGAATAATTATTGACACCATTGGAAAAATATGGTATAATTAATTATCGAGAACGTTGATATTCTGGAGGATAAGACAAATGTTAGGTAAGAATAAAGCACAATTTGATGTATTTGATAATATAATTTTTGATAAGTTAATTCCAAAGAATCATTTGT
>CAZXWU010000240.1:0-3324 GCA_964644495.1 uncultured Tissierella sp. | reverse complement strand
TAATACTCTATCTTCATTTTCCATCATTATACTTCTCCTCCTTTTATTAAGCAGACACAGGATCTAATAGTTCAAAGTGTTCAAATGTAAAAGGTGTGTCCTCTTCTATGATTTCACCTGCAGTTACATTTGCCAGTTGGATTGTGTCGGCCATACAATTCATTAGCCTTACTCTTTCATGTCCAAATGCTTCAGGATCTTCAAGTGATACAATTAATTCAAATCTTTCAAACCCCTGTTGTATCATTTTGGAGGTAACTTTAATACCTCTCATGGAACCTTCTCCACTTAATTGGCCCCTTTTCTTCCTTGTCCAGTTGTCTCCCATAACATTGATGTCGATTTTATCCATGTTTACAGTTGCCTCAACCCCAGTGGAGTTTGTTTGCCATTCTCCATCCATTAGAAGTTTGGCAAAAGAGCCAAAGAAGGCTCTATCAGGGTCAAAGGATGTATTCATGGTGTTATTATTATAATTAGGTGCATAATTAGGCATATTTTAACTCTCCTTTCTATCTGATATAGCCTGTGCCGAAGATCTTCTTCATTACATTGATGTATTTAGCATCCCATAACCAGAAGAACTCATCACTAGCTGCAGTTGCTTGTAAATCCTCGTCTATCTCCACCTTGAAATCCTCAATAAGTTGTCCTGATTGTAGAATCTCAAAGTATTGTTTCAGTGCGGAAAGTACCGCAAGTTGGCCTGCAGTTCCATTTGGAACCTTTCCAACATATTGCCTGTTTCCTGTAGATGATGTGTCTTCATCAACCATGTCAATAAACTTAATGGCCCTAAGATTTCCCCAGATTTCATTCTGGTCTTGGCCATATCTTTTTAGTGTATTAACATCATCCTCTACAACTACAACCCCATCATCATACCTAAGGATTAAGGTTCCTGACAGAATAGTTTCTTCTACCTCCTCATGACTTAGGTGGGTAACTACATCCTGGAACACTGTAGTTTGATTTGTCAGGCACTCTTTCATGTCCTGGCCCTCTCCAAGTCCCATAATATAGCAGGCAGTTTCTGCTGGAGTATATTCGATTCCATCTAGAATTCCACCTACACCAACATTGACTATACCTTCGGAGTTTATACTCTTAGACTTGTTATTAGCCTCGGTAATAGTAACCCCTTTATCAACACCAAGGTATGCCCTTATTTTCTTTCCAACTCTTCTGTTTCTTTCTACCCAGCCAACTACACTGGTGTGGATTGCTTGGTCCACTATTCCATCCAGGGCAAATCCGTTAAACTTCCTACCTTCAAATACATTCATAGCTTCAATGTAATCTTCAGCAGTAACTTCTGTTGCCCCGTCTTTCATCTGCATAGGTAGAAGTGGCCACTAACCATTTATTCTCTGTATCAGAGTTTATGGCTTCAGCAATCTCTACTGCAGTTCCCCCTAGGTTTTTAAATTCGTATAAAGGTCTGGTGCCTTCATATAGTGTTATGTTGCTTAATTCCTCATCAATAACACTTGGAGATACTGACACCTTAAACTTTCTAGAGGATGGATACTTGGTTTTCAAGGTTACAACCTCTGTATCAACCCCTGAAATCTTAGCCTTAAGCTTTAATTCCGCTTCTTTTTCAGTTCCATCAGTTAACCTATACATCAACAACTCCTTAGGTTGGCCTAATAGCACTAATCTACCAAGTTTATATGCGGTATAGTTCATATCACTGCCATACTCGTTTATAAGCTTGGTTTCATTGGTTATGCTCACTACTTTTTTAACAGGACCCCAGTTGGCCTTTACGGGCATTGCTACAACTCCCCTTTTTCCCATCTGGATCCTTGCTAGAGCTGCAGCTTTAAATCTGTTATAAAACCCTGGTCTTATAGGTCTATCTGTTTCACTCCAGTTTCCACTAGCCATTACTTAACCCTCCTCTTTAAAAATTCTTTGACTTTGTTTTGGAACTCAGCCTTTGTCATTTTTTCAACATCTAAGCCATGGATTGCCCCTTCTCCCACTTCCCTCTTGTAGCCTGTAATGGCTTCACAGTTTTTTAGAAGCTGGTCAATCTCATACTCAAAGTTTGCTACTTTAGTCTTTTTTTCAGTTTTCTTTTCCTTGGTCATGGCCTAAACCTCCTTTTGGTCTACCATATATTTTTTCTATATATCCAAAGTCTCTCTCAATCTTGCTTATTCGTGTCATTGATACTGTAATTTGTCCAGTTCCCAACATATCACTATCCCTGTTTTCCCTAATAGAACTTATGGTTAGGTATCTCTTATCATCTATGTCCAAGGGTATCTTTATGGCTTTCATCAGACTATATTCAATTTGATCCAGTAATTCGTTTACCTCTTCCCTTTCATCAGAAACAACATGAATTCTTATGTCTCTGTTTTCCCTATAGGCCATATAGTTAATGCCTTCAGTTCCCTTGGATATTGTTCTGCATAAAACAGAAGGAACCTGGAAGTCTTCTTTCCAAGTTCCTTGATATGCTTTTTTAGAGGTTACTAGACTTATGAATTCAGCGGTTGCCTTCTCCCATAAATCATTACTGGCTTTTGTTTCGTGTAATGCTATGACAGAGAAGTTTAACCCCCTTACAATTGCACCCCACTCTTCATCTACTAAATCCTGGCCAATAGTACCATTGAATTTAGCAGTATAAGAAAGGTCAGTATCTGGATCAGTGAATGTTTTAAAATTAAGAGAATCAATTACTTCCTTAGATAATTCATCAAGCTTTTTAAATGTGTCTATATCGTTATATAGCCAAACCTCTATCCTTCTTTGAAAGCTAGTAGGGTCTTGCCTTGGATCATCTGCCCCTTGTACCGCTACCGCATATGGTTTTGGAGTTTCTATCCTTGGAACATTCGGCTCATAACAATCTTTTAATTCAGTGACACTTGCTAGGATTTGGTTTCTAATTCCTGCCCTCAATTAATCACCCCTCATTCGCCCAGTAGTCATTTAGAAGTTTAATTAGCCTATTTTTATTGGATCTTAATGTATCCTCTAGCACTGGATAAGCTTTTGTCCCTGGATGATTTACTTGCCTAACAGGGTGGGAGGCACCTTCCCAGAACAAGGCTTTTTTATTCTTAGGCTTTATTACATGGGGAGCCGTTCCTTCCTCCAGGAACCTTCCATACTTCATACCATGGGCTAGATATAGGGTCATGTTGTGGCCCATTCCATCTACACCAGAGTGAATGCTTTGTCTGGCATGGCTGGTCCTATCTATCCACTTGGCATTTGATTTAGCTTCCGATTCTAGGATCCCCGAGAAGTTAAGAAGCAACATATGTGTTCCTGCTAACTTCCTATTTAGATAATCTGTGG
>CAZXWU010000239.1:224-3338 GCA_964644495.1 uncultured Tissierella sp. | reverse complement strand
TTTCTACTACTTCATCTTCTTCCCAGTAGTAGCCATATAGGTTTTGTACCCATTCGAAGTAGGATACTGTTACTCCACCTGAGTTTGTTAATATGTCTGGTGTTAGTGGTATGCCTCTTCTTTCTAATACTTCGTCTGCATCTGGAGTTGTTGGTCCATTTGCCGCTTCACATATTAGTTTTACATTTAATTTTTCTGCTACTTCTGCTGTGATTACATTTTCTAGTGCTGATGGTATTAGGATGTCTACTTCTAGTTCCCAGAAGTCTTCTAAGCTTATTACTTCTGCATTTGGATATTCTAAGAAGTTTCTGTTTCCTTTTGTATAGAAGTGATCATATAGGTCTGCAAAGTCTAATCCATCTTTATTATAGATTGCATAAGTACCATGTCCTGGTGCCCATTCTCCTAATGCTACTATCTTGGTACCTAGTTCTTGTACATTTTTAACTGTAAAGCTTCCTACATTACCAAAGCCTTGGATTGCTACTGTTGCACCATTGATATCTATATTATATTTTTTAGCTGCTTCTCTTGCTGTTACTGCTACTCCAAAGCCTGTTGCTTCGTTTCTTCCTTTTGATCCGCCCCACGCTACTGGCTTACCTGTGATTACTCCTAGTTCATGTTGGCCTGTTAGTTTTATGAATTCGTCTACCATCCATGCCATTACCTGGCCGTTTGTGCCTACGTCTGGAGCTGGTATGTCTATCTTTTCTCCTAAATATTTATATAATCCTCTTATATAACCCCTTGATAATCTTTCTAATTCACCTTGTGAAAGCTCTTGTGGATTTACTGTTATACCACCCTTTGCTCCACCATAAGGTATACCTGTTACACAGCATTTAAATGTCATCCATACTGATAAGGCTTTTACCTCATCTAGGTCTACTGCTGGATGGAATCTGATACCACCTTTACCAGGTCCTATTGCGTCATTGTGAACTGATCTATAGCCCTTGAAGATTTTCATTGTTCCATCGTCCATCTTTACTGGAATGGATAATTCTATAACCCTTTGAGGTTCTTTCAGTAATTCATATACTGCCGGGTCTAAATTTAGTAGTTCACATGCTGTTTTGATTTGTTTTTGTGCACTTTCTAGTGGATTCATATTTTCCTTTGACATATTGATTACCTCCAATTATTTATAATAATTTAATTTACACGCCTACATCATTCTACCTATACAGCTTTTACATTCAAACCTTCCAACGTTTGGCTTGCTAATGAATATGATATATATTCTTGTGCCTCAACAGTTCCAGCCCCTATGTGACAAGTAGCCATAAAGTTATCTAATTGAAGTAATTTAGCATCTTCTTCAGTTGGTGGTTCGCATTCCATTACATCAGCAGCAGCTGCTGCTAATTTGCCTGATACTAAAGCCTCATATAGAGCTCTTTCATCTACTATACCACCTCTACCTAGATTAAATAGGAAGCTTCCATCTTTCATTAAGTTGATCTCTTCTTCACCAATCATATGGTAGGTTTCCTTAGTTAATGGTGTATGAATAGTTATTAAATCAGCCTGTGTAAGTACTTCTTCTAATGGTAATAATTCTACATTTATCCTCCTGGCAATTTCTGGATTTAAGTATGGATCAAAAGCGATTACCTTCATATTAAATGCTTGAGCAATTTCTGCTACTCTAAATCCAATCTTTCCTAGTGATAATATACCCAAAGTTTTTTCGTTTAATTGATTACCAGTAAATCCAGTCTTATCCCATTTTCCACTTTTAGTAGCAGAAACTGCAGGATATAATTTTCTAACAGTTCCTAACATTAGAGTAAAAGCTAGTTCTGCAACAGCAGTAATACTTCCATCTGCAACATTCACTACTTTTATACCCTTTGACTTGGCATGTTCAACATCTATATGATTTAAACCAATACCATTCATTCCTATTACCTTTAAATTTTTACCTAAATCAATCAACTCTTTATCTACCTGAGTCTCAGCCCTAACTAAAAGAACATCATAGTCACCTATTATTTCTTTTATCTCTTCCCTGTTTTTGTCATAAGCCAAGTCAACTTTAACACCATTTTCCTTTAATAAATTAATTCCCTTATCATTAATCTTTTCAGTTATCAAACATTTCATTTTGATTGCCTCCCCTTTTTTATAATAATTTCAAATCAAATCCATAAACAAAAATCCAGCTATGAATAGACATTAATGTCCATCAATTAGCTGGATTTTATCTGATGTTTAATATACGGTTTGTATATTCTCTCAAATAAAGCAACTCATCAATATACTTACTCTTTAAACAATACCTATCCTAAGAAATTTAGGAATCCTGTGATTATTGCGGCGTTGGTAAAGTTACTAAACATACCACCTACTACTGGGACAATTATAAATGCGATCTTGGAGTATTCATACTTCTCACATACAGCCTTCATATTTGCCATAGAAACAGGTACAGCCCCCATACCAAATCCAATATGTCCTGCAGACATAACAGCTGCGTCATAATCTTTACCCATCAATGGATAAGTTAATAATCTTACAAATATATATATAAGTACAACTTGTGCTAACAATAATACAATTAGCGGTCCTGCTAGACTTGTAAGCTCCCATAGTTTCATAGTCATTACAGCCATTGTTACGAATAATCCTAAGGTCACATCTCCTATGATACTAATCTCTGGAAGTGGAGTAGCATCTTCACTCTTATTAATCTTATCATATACATTTCGAACTAAAGCTCCACCTATCATACCCATTACGTGGATTGGTAGGGTAACATTCGGTAATATAACTGCAAATATATCTGCTAAATATGCTCCAATACCTAAAGCAATAAAAACTAAAAATGCAGCCTTTGTGATTCTAGAACCACTTAATAATGGCATTTCCTCAACTTCATCTAATCCTTCTATATCGCCACTTGCCGTTTGAAGTTTTCTCCTCTTTGCAAGCAAGTCATTCTTTGTAATCAAGCTATTAGCAGTAGGTCCACCAACCATTGACCCTGCAACTAATCCAAATGTTGCTGCTGCTACTGCAACAGTCAGTGCGCTTGTGGCACCCATTTCTACAGCAATTGGTGCAAATGCAGCCGCGTTTCCATGACCACCAGTCATAGGTATG
>CAZXWU010000239.1:0-214 GCA_964644495.1 uncultured Tissierella sp. | reverse complement strand
ATTCTAGAACCACTTAATAGTGGCATTTCTACATCTTCTTCTAAGTCTTCTATATTGCCACCATTTGCTGTTTGAAGCTTTCTTCTCTTTTCCAGCAGATTATTTTTTTTAATCAGTCTATTAGCAGTAGGCCCGCCAACCATTGATCCTGCAACCAATCCAAATGTTGCTGCTGCGACTGCAACAGTAAGTGCGCTTGTAGCACCCATTTCAA
>CAZXWU010000238.1:0-3357 GCA_964644495.1 uncultured Tissierella sp. | reverse complement strand
CCTCGTCTCTTATGTCTAGTCCCCAAGGCTTACGAAAGGCTTCATTCCTTATGTCTATGGAAGTTTCATATTCATCAGTCCCATACTCTATTTGCTTCATTTTAACATCGATATTCAAAGATATCATCCCCTTTATGATTGTTGACGATCAAACCTATTACTTATTAAGATATCTAAAAAAAAATCTCATGTCAAGTTTTATAAGAAATCTATATATAACACTAGTATTTGGTATTGATACTTAAAGTTTGCACACTAGTGCCTTCAGTCGTGAGTTAGGACTTGTTTTTCAAATAAAAATAATAATTTATCTGGAAGGGTTTGTAAGTTTAACTATTCTACAGTATTATACAAGTGAAAATAAACATATGTATCTCTTGAGAAAGGTGGGAGTTTATTTAAGAATAAGTACTAATTGAAAAATCCGGCGATTAATGTAATAATATAAGTACTATAGTAATTGGTGGGATGAAAATGAATAAGAGAATTAGATTTATGCTTATGTTCTTTGTATTGATAATTATATTCTTTGGAGCTATTGAACTCTTCAAATATCTCAATAAAACTGATGATGAAGAGGAGGAAAGTCCTGTACCTATTGTGCAAGAAGAGGATAAACACAAAGTA
Source organism: uncultured Tissierella sp. (assembly GCA_964644495.1). Taxonomy (GTDB): domain Bacteria; phylum Bacillota; class Clostridia; order Tissierellales; family Tissierellaceae; genus JAAYTL01. The sequence goes on along the minus strand of CAZXWU010000238.1, from coordinate 2,730 downwards.
GACCAGCCTAAAATGGAGGTTAGAATCTACAAGTTTACTACTGAATATCTAAACCTAAGAGTAGGTCCTAGCACGACTGATGAAATTATATTGACTATACCTAAGGGAGACAAGGTCCAGTTTATCAGTAGTGAAAATGAATGGGACAAGATAATATATGATGATTCTATAGGATACTCCTCAAATGAATACCTATCAGACCCTCACACTGAAGAGATATATTTAGAAGATGAGCCTGAGATAGTAGTGTCTCCTGAGACTATGAAGATTTTTGATGGTATTTTGCTAGTAAATAAAGAATATGCACTTTCCATGGATTATGCTCCAGGGGAGGATCCAGAGGCAAAGGAGTATTTAGATAGGATGTTTGCTGCCTTTTATGATGAAACAGGAAAGGGGCTTACTGCTTACTCGGGATACAGAACATATGACTATCAGAAAGGTTTATTTGATAGGTATGTAGAAAAGGATGGTTATGATAATGCTGTCATGTATTCTGCTAAGCCTAGACACTCTGAGCATGAGACTGGTTTGGCGTTTGATATTGGGGGAGCAGATCAAGCATATTGGCTTGAAGAGACCTTTGAAGATACTGAAGAAGGAATATGGCTTAGGGAAAATGCCCATAGATTTGGCTATATTCTAAGATATCCTAAGGGGAAGACCCATATTACAGGATATATTTATGAACCATGGCATTTTAGATATATAGGTATAGAACACGCTAGCAATATTTTCGATTTGGATATTACATTAGAAGAATACTTATTGGACTAAAAACTAGACCTAAGACCTATTATTATTAAATTTTACTCTTTATATTGTAAATGGCCCACATATATGTTAAAGTATATATATAGTGGGTATAAGAACTTCGACACACAATATCTTGTGTCGAAGTTCATCAAATTATAGGAGGCATAATCATGTTGAAGGTTGAGAAACGTAATGGTAGTGTTGTAGAATTTGAAAATGAGAAAATTGAAATAGCTATTAACAAGGCTATGAAGGAAACAGAAAAAGGCTTAGATGATGCTTTAGCAAAGGAGATTGCTGGGCTTATTAATGAAGAATTCAAAGAGATAGATGTTGTTAATATAGAACAGATACAAGACGCTGTAGAAGTGCATCTAATGAAGACACGTCCGGATGTAGCAAGGAAATATATCATATATAGAGAAGAAAGGACCAGACTTAGAGAACAAGGCTGGGATATGACAGATCTACAAAGAGATATATATGAGAAAAAATATAGATATGATTATGAGACCTTTGATCAATTCCTTGACAGAGTAAGTGGAGCTAATAGCCCTATAAAAAAGGCAATTAAAGATAAAAAGTTTATGCCAGCTGGTAGAATATTAGCTGGAAGGGGATTGGATAAGTTTGGGAGAAAAATCACTCTTAGTAACTGTTATGTAATGCCAAAAGTAGAAGATAATATAGAAGCAATATTTGATACAGCCAAATATTTGGCGAGAACATATTCCTATGGTGGCGGATGTGGTCTTACCTTATCCAAGCTAAGACCTAAAGGTGCCAAGGTAAATAATGCTGCAAACACTACTACAGGTGCAGTTTCTTTTATGGACTTATTTTCCCTTGTTACAGGCTTGATTGGTATGAAGGGACGAAGAGGTGCCTTGATGCTAAATTTAGATGTGCACCATCCTGATATAGAAGACTTTATCAATGTAAAAAATGATTTAAGCAAGGTTAATTATGCAAATATATCTGTTAATATAGATGATGAATTCATGCATGCAGTAAAAAATGATACAGAATATGATCTACATTTTACTGTAGAATCTACAGGAGAAGAAATCAGAAGAAAGATTAAGGCTAGAGATCTTTTTAGAACATTAGCTAAGAACAACTGGAACATGGCCGAGCCAGGTATACTATATACTGATAGAATCAATTCATGGCATCTTATGAGTGAAGATAGTGATTTTGAATTTGCTGGTGTTAATCCATGTGCTGAAGAGACACTACCAGCATTTGGTAGCTGTAATCTAGCTTCCATAAATTTAAGTGAATTTGTAAAGAATCCATTTACTAAGTATGCTAGATTTGAGTTTGAGAAATTTGGTGAATTAGTTAGAAATGGTGTTATATATCTAAATGAGGTATTAGATGAAAATATGAAATTGCATCCACTTCCTCAGCAAAGAGAAATGTCAGACCAGCTAAGACAAATTGGTTTAGGTATCATGGGCGCATCGGATATGTTCATTAAATTAGGCCTTAGATATGGAAGTAGCGAATCTATTAGCTTAGTTCATCAAATAGGCAGAACCATGGTAAATGAAGCTATAAGACAATCAGCTTTACTTGCAAAGGAAGATGGACCATTCCCTAAATATAAGTCAGAAGCAGTTCTAAAATCACCATTCTTTAATAGCAATGTTGATGAGGATGTATTAGAACTTGTAACACAACACGGACTTAGAAATAGCCAAATGTTGACTATTCCTCCTACGGGAAGTATATCCACATTGATTGGATGTAGTAATGGATTAGAGCCCATATTCCAAGTATCATATACTAGAAAATCAGAATCCCTTCATCATGAAGATACTTACTATAAGGTATTTACACCAATAATAAAGGAATACATGGATGTAAATAATATTACAAGGGAAGAAGATTTACCTGATTCCATCATAACAACTTCTAATCTAGACTATAGAGAGAGAATCGAGATGCAAGCTGCATGGCAACAATATA
>CAZXWU010000237.1:0-3377 GCA_964644495.1 uncultured Tissierella sp. | reverse complement strand
TAGATTTCTCTAAATTCATCTTCTTCTGTCTTAGCAGTACCAGTCATACCTGATAGCTTTTCATACATTCTAAAGTAGTTTTGGAATGTGATAGTTGCTAAGGTTTTTGATTCAGATCTTACATCTAGACCTTCTTTTGCCTCTATGGCCTGATGCAAACCGTCACTATATCTCCTACCGTACATAAGACGACCAGTGAACTCATCAACTATGATGATTTCCCCATCCTTAACCACATAGTCAATATCCCTTCTCATGGAATTTCTAGCCTTTAGGGCTTGATTGATATGGTGAGCAATCTCCATACTTTCCGCATCTGCCATATTGTCTACACCAAAGTATTTTTCAGCTTTTTCTGTACCTTGCTCAGTTATAGTTGTTGTTTTGGACTTTTCGTTTATTAAAAAGTCTACTGTTTCAACCTTGATTTCCCTATTAAATGGGTCTGATTTCTCTTCATCAGGGCTTACCACTCTACCCTTTAAAGTCCTAGCAAAATTATCTGCTAGTCTATATAATTCAGTAGACTTGTCTCCTTGACCTGATATGATCAAAGGGGTTCTTGCTTCGTCTACTAAGATACTATCTACCTCATCGACAATTGCATAATAAAGAGGCCTTTGAACCATTTCCTCCTTGTAGATAACCATATTGTCTCTTAAATAATCAAAACCAAATTCATTATTTGTACCATAGGTTATATCTGCCCTGTAGGCTGCCTTTCTCTGTGAATTGCTTATACCATGAACTATACACCCTACACTTAGACCAAGGAATTCATAAAGCTTACCCATCCATTCCTTGTCTCTTTTAGCCAAATAATCATTTACTGTTACTATGTGGACCCCTTTGCCTGTTAGCCCATTTAAGTATGCCGGCAAGGTTGCTACCAGGGTTTTACCTTCACCTGTTTTCATCTCTGAAATCCTACCATGATGAAGTATAATTCCACCATATAGCTGTACCTCAAAATGCTTCATCCCTAAAACCCTGTGGGATGCTTCTCTAACTACTGCAAATGCTTCTACTAAGATATCATCAAGGCTTTCACCCTTATCTAATCTATCCTTAAATTCTTCTGTCTTATCTTTAAGTTGTTGGTCTGTCAATCCTTGCATCTGTATATCTAAATCCAATATTTGTTTTACTAAAGGTGCAATTTTTTTCAATTCTCTAGAACTGTAGCTTCCAAAAATCTTTTGCAACAAACTTGCCATCCTTTTACCACCTTTCACTTTTAAGCATTCATCATATTATTTTACCACTAATAAATATTCCTTTCAACTAAAGCAAGAAAAAAGTTGTAGCTCTTGGCTACAACTTTTATAAACAACATGTTTTATTATTATACTTCTGGCTGTATTAGCCCGTAATCCCCGTCTTTCCTTTTATATATTATGCTTACATCATCTGTATCTGCATCCATATATACGAAGAAATTATGTCTTAGTAATTCCATTTGTAATATAGCTTCCTCTGAAGACATTGGCTTCAACCCAAATCTCTTTGTCCTAACTACTTTTGGCTTGTCATTTTCATATTCTTTGCTAAGAGGTTCTACATTTTCAAATCTGATCGTTTCACCATTTTGATATCTCTTTTGTAGCTTTGTCTTATGTTTTCTAATTTGCCTTTCCAAAATATCAATAGCCTTATCAATAGATGCATACATATCGTCACTTGATTCTTCTGCTCTAATAATTGTTCCAGGAAGGTTTATGGTGACTTCGATGATCTTTCTATTCTTTTGAGTAGAAAATGTGACATTACCTTCAATATCCTTTTGAAAATACTTGTCTAATTTACTCAATTTCTTTTCTGTAACCTCTCTTAGTGCATTGGTTACCTCCATATTTTTGCCTACATAGTTCATAATCATAAACCCAACTCCTTTCAATTAAGTCTAGTGACTTATTTGGTTTGTTATTATCATACCCATATTCATATACTTTTCAAACATCTAATATGAATATAGTATAAATCATAAATATACACATATTAACAAGAGAGGCCTGTGGATAATGTGTATAAGCCTGTGGAAAACTGTTAATACAATAGTTTTCATTGTGGACAATCTTGTTAGTTAATAAAATTACTATATAGTATTCCTATTTTATTATATTTCATGGTATAATATGAAAAAAAGATTAAGAAAGGATTATAATTAAATGCAATTCAATAAAAAGTATAAAATTGGTATGAGGACCCTTAAAACAGGTCTCGCTGTTGGAGTTAGTTTACTATTGGCACAGTTGCTTAATTTAAGGAGTCCAATCTTTGTTGGAATAGCAGCAATTGTATCGATGCAGTCTACAGTAAATGAGTCATATGCTGCAGGTAAAAATAGGATGTTGGGAACTTTTATAGGGGCTATAGTGGGCCTTGGATTTGCATATCTACTTCCATATAATCATTTTTTTCTTGGTATAGGTATTATAGTTGTAATCTATGTTCATAATTTATTTCATTGGAAGCAATCCATATCATTATCCTGCATTGTATTTTTAGCTATTTTTACTAATCAAGATGGAGCTATACTTTCTTATGCAACAAATCGTATCTTAGATACTTTAATTGGTATAACAGTAAGTGTAGTAATCAATAACTTTATAGCAGCACCTGATAATGTACAATCTTTAAAATATATTAAAGACCATATCTATTCAGTACTGAAGATGATTATATATAATATAGTAACTAAATCCATGGATGTGGATAATACTGAATTTAGACAACACTTAAGCGAATACAACAAATCCTTTGAGGAGTTAAGGAAAGAACTAAAACTTGAATCATCAAATAAAAGGAATTCTAGCAATTTAGCCTTTGAAGTACTTGACATACTTGAGAAAATTGAAACTAGCTTGTTAACAGTTTTAGATTTAGATATATCACCTATATTAAATGAGAGAAATGCAGAATTGTTTAATGAGATCTATTCAGAAGAATTTACTACTATTGACAGAGAAATTACAGATATGGATATAGTATACAACTTCCACTTAAATAAAATATTTAAACGTATATTGGAGATTGAAGAATTATTATAAATTTACCTAAAAATGCTTGCCAGACTAAGTCTAGCAAGCATTTTTTTCCCCTGTTTTATTCTTGAACTTTTTTACCTCGTATGGTCAAGCGATCTTCACTTCCCACAGTACCGTCATAGGTGCATGTAAACAAGGTCAAGTCCCATTCCCCACTTTCCATACCTTCAATATCTATATCCTTAATTATCTCTATTTTATCTACAATATAGTTAAACTGATTTCCATCTATATCCGTAAAAATAATCTCTTCACCCAGGGATATTTTAGCCAAACCTCCAAAATGGCTCCTATAGTTATGACCTGCAATGATTATATCATCTGTATAAA
>CAZXWU010000236.1:0-3393 GCA_964644495.1 uncultured Tissierella sp. | reverse complement strand
TAATGCAGCATCTGAACCAGGTCTAAAATATATAAAGTTTTCATCTAGGCCATAATGTAGGAATTTGTTGTGTAATATTTGGTCAACTTCCCAACCTGGTATAGCTCCATACATTCTTCCCATACCTGGATTTTCGTCATCAGGAAATACCTCTGGATAATCCTTTAACTCCCAAATGTATTGTAAATCAGGAGCGCTAGCTTCTATACCTCTCTCCGCGTCACCTTCTATCACATATCTAGGAACATAAACACCTTGAAAATTATCGTCAAAGTTTGTACTCAATTCTTGTAATTTTCCTTCTGCTAAGTCTTCCTCATATGGTGGTATATTATCAGTCCAAACTTCCATGTGAGCATCAATCTCACCAGATATTATACCTTGATGTGTTACAGGAGTTGATCCCGAAACCTCACTCCATGAGTAACCCCAAAGCTCTTGGGCAATAGTTCCAGCTACAGCATTGTGGAACATTATACTATCCCAGCCTGCATTGGCAAATTTAATTTCTACACCTGCATAAGGTCCATCTCCTGCTGAGTCTCCACCTCCTGCACAGCCAACCAAAGTCAATGAAATAATACTAACTAACAATAAAATACTTACTAACTTTTTCACACTTACACCTTCCTTATAATATTTAGTACTTTTACTAAATGAAGAGCATTATTGTAAAATTACAACATATTTAAGGAGCACACATTTTAAACTACTAAAATAAAACGAAAAGACCATGGAGTACTCCATAGTCTACTAGATTAGCACAATATGACTCCCCTTAAAGCGCTTACGAGGTTAGCTGACGGGTTAGGACTAAAGGGTAGCCCCTCAAAAATTTGATTCACCCCAGTTAAATGGTTCCCCCGCTTCTTAAAATAAGAATTAAGCGACGCAATTCATTTGTTCTGAAATTTTAACATTATAAGTATATCACAAGTAAAATTTCATTGCAAATGGCTTAACCACTGTTATGTAGGAATATCACCTTATATTCCCAACATATCAAGGGTTTAAGAGTTCTTAAAAAATCAAGAATTAGAGGATATATTTTTGAATAAAAAGAAATTTAAAGGATTATTTTCTTTATAATCTTAGCTTTGGTATAATTGAATATATATATACATAAGGATGATAAAATGAAGAAAACAATTAAGATCTCAGTAAGGAATTTAATAGAATTTGTATTAAGGTCAGGGGATATTGATAATAGCTTTATGTCTACATCTAGGGCTTTGGAAGGAACCTTGGCTCATCAGAAGGTTCAAAAGTCCTATGGGCATGAATATAGTCCTGAAGTAACTCTTAAACATTCATTTTTGTATCAAGATTATTCCCTGGAGATAGAGGGTAGGGCTGATGGAATCTTTAATTTACCTGAAGAGATAATTATAGATGAAATAAAGTCCACAACAAAGGATCTTGATACAATTGAAGAGGATTATAATCATCTCCATTGGGCACAGGCCAAATGCTATGGATATATCTATGGCCTACAAAATGACTTGGACAATATCTTTATACAATTGACCTATTTTCATATAGAAAGTGAAGAAGTAAAGATTTTTAAAAGGAACATGTCTTTTGTCGAATTAGAATTGTTTTTTATTGATATTATTGATAGATATATTAAGTGGGCAAGCTTAACATTTGATTGGGCTGATATTAGAGATAATTCAATTTCAAGGATTGAATTCCCATTTGCTCAGTATAGAAAAGGACAAAGGGAGCTAACCGTAGCAGCATATAAAACAATTAAAGAAGGGAAGAATCTATTTGCCCAAGCTCCAACGGGAATAGGTAAGACGATGTCAACCCTCTTCCCATCTATTAAATCAATAGGTGAAGGGAATATATCAAAGATATTTTACTTAACAGCCAAGACCATAACTAGAGAGATACCTATAAAATCTACAGAAATATTGATGACTAATGGCCTTAAGATAAAAACTCTGGTAATTACAGCCAAGGACAAAATCTGCTTAAATGAAGAAGTAAAGTGCAATCCTAGGGATTGTAGCTTTGCAAAAGGACATTATGATAGGGTTAATGATGCAATAATGGATCTATTTAAAAATGAAGATATGATTTCTCGGGATGTTGTTTTAGAATATGCAGAAAAGCATCATGTATGTCCCTTTGAATTTTCACTAGATATAAGTCTATATTGCGATCTAGTAATTTGTGATTATAATTATGTATTTGACCCGCAAGTATACTTGAAAAGATTCTTTGATGGGCTGACTCGGGACTATGTGTTTCTAATAGATGAAGCACACAATCTGGTTGACAGATCTAGAGATATGTTCTCAGCACAAATAAATAAGGCAGACTTTTTAGATCTAAGAGATATTTTCAAGGACAAGTATCACAGTCTATATAATTCTATGAATAAATGTAATGGTATAATGAATGATTTTAAGAAACGAATCGGAAAAGGGAACTACTATCAAAGGGAAGAGATAAGTGATTTTTATTATCCAATTAAGAGAATCATTACTCTGATGGAACCATGGCTTATTGGGGAAAAGGACCATGAAAACTATGAAAAAGCCATGGACTTTTATTTTGGCCTAATAACATTTATCAAGATATCAGATTTTTATGATGATCACTATGTTACATCAATAGAGGTAATGGATAGAGATATGATATTTAAACTATATTGTGTGGATTCATCATATTTACTTAACCAATCATTGAAAAGGGCTAAAAGTGGAATCTTCTTTTCAGCAACCCTGACTCCACTGGAGTATCATATGGATCTACTAGGTGGCAATGGTGATGATTATTTCATGAGGATGAGTTCACCATTTCCTAGAGAGAATCTCAGCCTAAATATTAGAGACAATATATCTACTAGATATAAGGATAGAGAATATACCTATTTAGATATTGTAGAATCTATCGAGGTATTTACAAAATCATATAAAGGTAATTACTTTGTCTTCTTCCCTTCTTATGCTTATATGAGAAATGTTTATGATATATTTTTGGAGAGAAATATGGAGTTAAATATTGTAATCCAAGAAGGTAATATGACTGAAATTGAGAGGGAAGGGTTTTTGAATAGATTTGATGAAGAGGATGACCTAATAGCATTTGCAGTAATGGGTGGAATCTTCTCTGAGGGGATTGACCTAGTAGGGGATAAGCTTATAGGGGCAGTCATCATAGGAGTGGGTTTACCCCAGATATGTTTTGAAAGAGATATCATAAAGGACTATTTCAAGGATAAGCAAAACCTTGGATTTGAATATGCCTATGTATATCCAGGAATGAATAAGATACTTCAAAGTGGAGGCAGGGTCATACGGTCTGAAGATGATAGAGGAGCCATACTCTTGATAGATGATAGATTCACAACTTATAGGTATATGGAATTATTCCCTAGGG
>CAZXWU010000235.1:0-3397 GCA_964644495.1 uncultured Tissierella sp. | reverse complement strand
TAACATATATGAACCAATATCACAAGTTCTTATGCCAGCTTCTATATAAAGCTCTACTGCTAATGCTTGGCCTGGGAACTCATTATATGGAAGATGTGGGAATAGTGATTTTGCATCTACGAATACTCCATGTCCACCAACTGGTGATTGGTATGCTATACCAGCATCATCTAGCTTAGCTGCTAAATATTCCATTTGACCAATTCTGTATTTTAGATAGTCTTCATCTAATCCTTCGTATAAACCTATCGCTAATGCTTCTAAGTCTCTACCAGACAATCCACCATAGGATGTGAAACCTTCAAAGGATATAGTGTTTCCTTTTACTTTTTGGAATAATTCTGTATCTTCTTTTACTCCTAAAAGTCCACCCATGTTTACAATACTATCTTTCTTAGCACTCATAGTGAAGTAATCACCATAGGAAAACATTTCTCTTATAATATCTTTAATTGATGTATCTTTGAATTCTTCTTCTCTTTGTTTTACAAAGTGAGCATTTTCAGCATATCTTGCAGCATCAATATCTAGTGGAATACCATATTTTTTACATATTGCTGCAACATCACGCATATTTTGCATAGATACAGGTTGTCCACCTGCTGAGTTATTAGTTATAGTCATTACAACTAAGCCTACATTTTCTTTACCTAATTCGTTTATAAGTTCTTCTAATTTTTCAACATCCATATTACCTTTGAATGGTGCTACTATAGTAGGGTCTTTTGCTTCTGCTACTACACAGTCGATTGCTCTTGCTCCAGCAAGTTCAACATGGGCCCTTGTTGTGTCAAAGAACATATTGGAAATTGCATATTTCCCTTCTGATAATAAGAGTGGGAATAATACCTTCTCTGCAGCACGTCCTTGATGTACTGGTTGTATATATTCATACCCAAATATATCCTTTCCAGCCTCAACTAATTTATAATAACTTTTTCCACCTGCATATGCTTCATCCCCTACCATCATACCTGACCATTGCTTATCACTCATAGCGTTTGTACCACTATCAGTTAGTAAGTCAATATAAACGTCTTCACCTTTTAAACTGAAAAGGTTGTAATTTGCTTCTTTGATTTTTTCTGCTCTCTCTTCACGAGTTAACATTTTGATTGGTTCTACCATTTTAATTCTAAATGGTTCTGCAATATACTTGATAGCCATATATATTCCTCCTTATATTTTATGAAAATGTTTTCTTGCTTATAATATATCATATCAATAAATTATTTGCAACATGTAGTTGTAATTTTATCTTTTTTAATTTATTTTGTAGAATACAAGCTTATTTTGATAATATATTCTCAGTCTGCGGGTTTTACTTTCAACTATTGATAAATTATTCTTATTACCTTATAATAAGAAGTACAACTATCATACTTGGGGGGCATAATTATGGAAAAGGATATAATGTTGCATTATATGACGCTGGTTGAGTTTTTAGGGCTTGTCTTGGGACCATCCTATGAAATTGCACTATATGATTTAAGAAGGGATGATAGAAACATCATAGCTATTGCAAATGGCCATGTTAGTGGGAGGGGTGTAGGGGCACCACTTACTGAATCCGCCTTAAAGTCCATGGTAAATAAGGAATATGTAGGAACTGATTATAAAGCAAACTATAATAGTGTATCAAAAAATAATAATATACTTAGATCTTCAACTCTATTTATAAAGGATGCTAATGATGATATGATCGGACTCTTGTGCATTAACTTCGATGATTCAGACTATAGAGAGCTAAATGATAAGCTTATGAGTCTTATTCATCCTGATGACCTGATTCACAACAATACTTTCGAAAAATTAGAGAATATAAAGTTTGCTGACGAATCAGACAGTATTGGGACTACAATGGAGGAAGTTTCTGAAAATGCAATCAGAAGGGTCTTAAAGAGTAATAGTATACCTTTAGATAGGTTGACTAAAGATGAAAAATTGAATATTGTCCGAATTCTAGATGAAAAAGGGATATTTATGCTAAAAGGTGCTGTTCCTTATATTTCAGATTTATTACATAGCTCAGAGGCTACAATATATAGGTATTTAAATGATATTAATTCTGAGAAGTAGGCTTATGTGAACAAAGGGGACGTGAAACTCTGTTCATTTGAAAGGTATCAAGAACAGACGACCAAAGGTCGCCTCTACATATTGATATTTATGGGTTGTAGGGGCTAGCTTTGCTGGCCCGTAACCACGACGCAATTTATACTATACAATCTATACAAGCTAAAGATCCAATATATCATCTATATTGTCCAACAAGTCTTTAATCTCATCTAGGGTATAATCTGCCATATGGCCTATTCTAAAAGTCTTGTCCTTTAGGTCTCCATAACCATTTGATATTTGGTATCCTCTTTGACCTAGCTTTTCATTTAGTAGGTCTATATCTATATTTCTGCTATTCTTAATAGTCGTTACTGTATTTGAAGCATACTCTTCTTTTGAGAATAGTTCAAAATTCTTTTTAGCCCAGGCTCTTACATATTCAGCCATTTCCTCGTGTCTTGCAAATCTATTTTCTAGTCCTTCTTCTAATATTCTATCCAATTGATAATCTATAGCAAACATCATTGGAATATTTGGTGTAGATGGATATTGGTGATCCATCTTTTGAATACAGTCATATAGTTCAAGAAGATCTAGGTATACTCCTCTAAACTCAACTTGTCTAGCTGCTTCAACCGCCTTTTTAGACATGGATGCTATTGCCATGCCCGAAGGTAAACCAAGGCATTTTTGTGTTGATGTAATACAAATATCTATACCTAATCTATCTACTTCAATTTTTATACCTGCTATGGAGCTAACCCCATCTAAACACCATACTACATCTGGGTATTTTTTTAGAATCTCAGCTATCTCCTCTATAGGATTGGTGATACCTGTAGATGTTTCATTGTGAGTAATGGTTATCAGATCATATTCTCCTGTGCTAAGAGCCCGGTCTACCATTTCTGCTGTGATAACATGACCCTCTGGCACTGTAAACAAATCAGCTTTTACATTATTATAAATAGCCATCTTGTGCCATAGATTGCCAAAAAAACCTGTTGCAAATACTGCTGCTTTTTTTCGTGTACATGATCTAATGGCACCTTCCATCAGACCTGAACCTGAAGATGTGGAAAGTAGTATTTGATTTTTTGTATAAAATACCTCTTGAAACTTTTCACTTATTTCCCTCTGTAGATCGGAGGCGGCCTTTGTTCTATGTCCTATAATCGGTCTTGTCATTTGATCTAATACATCTTGTCTTACATCTACTGGTCCTGGAATAAATAATCTTGTATGCATTTTACCTGCCTCCTTTTTATATTCGCAGACGAATCCTAGCAAATTCATTTGCTCCTTTCACTCGCATGAATTTGGGATTCTTTGCGGT
>CAZXWU010000234.1:0-3401 GCA_964644495.1 uncultured Tissierella sp. | reverse complement strand
TTGATTGGAAAGTAGAGAAATCAGCAGTAGATAAAGAAGCAAAGCTTGGTGACAAGGGTAGATTTGGAGTAGGACTTCCAAAGATAAGTGATGGTCAGCAGCTTTTTGATTTAAACGGACTTAGTAAACTTAAAGATACCGGCAGAATGGCGATAGTACATAATGGCTCACCTCTATTTAGTGGTGATGCAGGCAGTGGTTCAAGCGAAATAAGAAGATACATTATAGAGAATGACTGGCTTGAAGCAATAGTTCAGCTTCCAAATGACAGCTTTTACAATACAGGTATAACAACATATATTTGGATAATGTCTAAGGAAAAACCTCCTCACAGGGTAGGCAAGGTGCAATTAATTGACGCATCAAGAATGTTTGATAAAAGAAGAAAATCCATAGGTAGTAAGAGAAATGATATAACAGAAGAATGCAGAGAAGTAATAGTAAGAGCCTATGGAGAGTTTAAAAATCAAGAATACCAACTTGGAGACAGGGTATGTGAATCAAAGATATTTGATAATATTGACTTTGGATACAACAAAATAGTAGTAGAAAGCCCCTTGTTAGATGAAGACGGAAATATAGTAATGAAGGGTAAAAAGCCTGTAGCAGATACTTCAAAAAGAGATACAGAAAATGTACCATTAATCGAAGATATAGACAGCTATTTTAACAGAGAAGTATTGCCATACAATCCTGATGCTTGGATAGATAAAGCTAAAACCAAAGTAGGTTACGAAATACCATTCACAAGATACTTTTATAAATATGAAGAACCTGAGAAAGCAGACCTAATAGCAGAAAGAATAGTGGCTATGGAAACAGACCTAATATCTTCCCTTAGGGCATTATTTGCTAAGGATGGTGAAGCTCTTGAGTAGGAAAATGAAAGATTCAGGAATTGAGTGGATAGGGGTAATACCAGAGGATTGGAGAATATCACGGATAAATAGAATATTTAATTTAAAAGCTGGCGGAGATGTAAAACCAGAATTTTATTCATTTGAAAAAAATGATAATCATAGATTTCCTGTTTATACAAACAACCGAGATGCTAATGCCATTTATGCTTATACTTCAAGTCCGATGTTTCCTGAAGACACTATTACAGTTACTGGACGTGGAGATATAGGGATAGCTCACCATAGAAAAGAGCCTTATGATGCAATTATAAGGCTATTGGTACTTATACCTAAGTTTAATTTAGATTCAAGATTTTTTGCTTACTTTATAAATAATGTTATTGAATTTCAAGTTGAGAGTTCCGCTATAGGTCAGTTGTCTACTTTGCAGATTGCACCATATCAAATAGTTGTTCCATCTAATTCTCAACAGCAAAAAATAGCCAACTTCCTAGACCAAAAGGTATCTGAAATAGACCATATCCTTGAAAAGACAAGAGAATCAATAGAGGAATATAAGAAGTATAAGCAATCAATTATAACTGAGGCAGTAACTAAGGGTTTAAATCCAAATGTAAAAATGAAAGATAGTGGGATTAAGTGGATTGGTGAGATACCAAAGCATTGGGAAATAACTAAATTAAAGTATTACTTTGAAAAAGGTAAAAATGCTATTAGAGTAGGACCTTTTGGCAGTCAGTTAAAAGGAAATGATTTTATCCAAGATGGTATGTGGGTTTATAATCAAAGAACGGTACTTGATAGAAACTTTACAACAAATGATACTTTTGTATCTAACGAAAAATTTAATGAATTAAAGGGATTTAGTGTTGAATTAAATGATATATTAGTAACTACAAGGGGCAGTATAGGAAAAATCTGTAGAATCCCAGAAAACTATAATAAGGGAATTATACATCCTTGCATTATAAAATTTAAACTTAATGATAAATTGTTCAACTATAGGTTGCTTGAAATTATATTTAATGAATCTGAATTTGTAAAAAATCAATTTTCAATATTAAGTAATTCTACTACTATAGATGTAATCTATTCAGAAACACTAAAAAATATTTTATTACCACTGATACCGATTGAAGAACAACTTCAAATAAAACATTATCTCGACAATAAATGTACTGAAATAGACAACCTAATATCTCAAAAAGAAACCCTATTAAAAGGCCTTGAACTATACAGAAAATCTTTAATTTATGAATGTGTAACAGGAAAGGGGGAGGTTATGTAGTGGAATATAAAGAAAAGAGATTTGAAGAAGATATAGAAAGTTACCTGCTAAATTCTGGAGGATATATCAAAGGCAATCAATTAACTTATGACAGAAATAAAGCAGTTGATATGGACAAATTGATTGAATTTATTCAAGCTACACAGCCTAAACAATGGGATAGGTATATAAAGACCTACAAAGAAGAAGCAGAGAAAAAACTTTATAAAAGGTTTAATGAAGAAGTTGAAGCAAATGGTTTATTGCATGTTTTAAGAAATGGTATAAATGATAAAGGGGTTATGTTTAAAATAGCATATTTTAGACCTGAATCAACCTTAAATCCTGAAGTAATAGAAAGATATAATAAGAATATTTTAACTTGCACAAGGCAATTTAAGTATTCTACAGAAAACGAAAATTCCATTGATATGGTTTTATCTCTTAATGGGATCCCTCTTGTAGCAATTGAATTGAAGAACCAATTAACAGGACAATCTGTTGAAAATGGCAAAATGCAGTTTATGTATGATAGAAATCCAAGAGAGAATTGTTTTCAGTTCAACAAGAGATTTTTAGTTTATTTTACTGTGGATTTGCTTGAAGTATATATGACTACTCAACTTAAGGGCAAGAACACTTTCTTCCTTCCATTTAATCAAGGCTCTAATGGAGCAGGAAATGTTGGAGGTAAGGGAAACCCGGAGAATCCTGATGGCTATGTTACCTCATACTTATGGGAAAAAGTATTAACAAAAGATATTTTAATGGATATTTTGCAAAAATTCATGCACCTTGATATTGAAACTAAAATTACAATTAAAGATGGCAAAGAAATTAAAAAGGTTTCAGAGAAGCTAATATTTCCAAGATACCACCAGCTTGAAGTAGTGACAAAACTATTAAATCATGTAAGAGAAAATGGCAGCGGACACAATTATTTAGTTCAGCATAGTGCCGGGTCTGGTAAAAGCAATTCTATTGCCTGGTTAGCCTATGGTTTGGCAAATATGCATGATTCCTCTAATAAGCATATATTTAATTCAATTATAGTAATTTCAGATAGAAAGGTTTTAGACAGTCAACTTCAAGATACTATTTCAGGATTTGACCATACTATTGGAGTAGTTGAAACTATTGGTGATGGTAAGACATCAAAGGATTTACTAAATGCAATAAATGATGGTAAGAAGATAATAGTAACAACACTTCAGAAGTTTCCTGTAATCTTCAAAGATGTAGATGAAACCAGGGGCAAGAAATTTGCAATCATA
>CAZXWU010000233.1:0-3404 GCA_964644495.1 uncultured Tissierella sp. | reverse complement strand
AAAATCAACAGCGTTTATAATGAACGCTTTTTTATTTTATTTAATTGATTATAGTATAAAAAAAGGAAGGTGTCTCGCCTTCTTTTTTTAAGTAAATTTATTAATCGAGTGGATTAAATACCATATCTTTTAGAATATCAATTAGTTCTGGTCTTCCCATGATTGCAATGTCTGCTTTTTTTGCAATTCTTCTGGATTTTTTATCTACCTCTTTGTTTGTAATCATGATTATAATGTTTGTTCTACTTTTATCTTTATGTTCATTTATAAACAGTATATCTTCTTCTTCGATAGATTTTTGATAAATGGCCAGTGCCGCATATTCCCCTTCTCTATTCTTTACAATAACATCGAATATATCAGCTTCATGCCCTTCGAACTCCACTTTTGCCATTCCTTGTGATTGGAATACCTGCACTAAATACTCTGTAAACTGTTCGTAATTCATTGCATCAATCATTTTAAGTTCCTTTTCTTCAAACTGTCGAGCTACTTTTAAGTCTCTCTCCTTCATTATTTCGACTGGTTTCTTTCTTCTTGTTCTCTTAACGTATCTTTTTCTTTCAAACTCAATACTCCGTAATTTGCTTAATAGAAATACGAATAGCACAATCAGAACTGCACCTAATATAAATAGAATGTGTTCTTCAATTGTATTTATATCATAGTTTATATTTAGAAATGTTAAAATAGGTTTAACAACCTTGATTAAAAATAAATAGCCCGTAGAAATAACAAATCCAGAGATAATATCTACTAATTGGGAGTTGCTTTGTATAATTTTATCCATTTGAGACCTCCTTATAAATAATATATATTAATTGTATCATACAATAACGAAAATTTGAAGAATGCTTTATAGCTTGTTTTCTATTTATCTCTTTTATAGCGTCAATTATATTGATTGTAATAGCTTATTAGTGATAGTATATATTATAAGAAAGATTGCATACAAAAGATATATAAAGTATTTTAAGAATACGGAGGTAGTGAGATATGGAACAAAATACGGATAGGAGCATATGGGGGCTTGGAGGATTAGTTGTTGGAATTTCTATAATTATAGCAGTTATATCCGCAATATCCCCTATTACTAATATATTTTTTGGTAAAGTAAATGATTCAGTTCAAGGAGAGGTTGATCCTCTATTGAACTACTATACTCTATCCTATGAATTAAATGGAGGTGGTCCACGGGTTGCATCTGAAGAAGAAGATTTCCATAGTATATCCGCACTTGATGGAGACTATGTAAATGTAACGACAACAATACCCGTTAAATTAGGGGGCGCATTTCAAGAAAAAGGATGGCAAATAGAAGGGACTGATTTATTTATTAAGCCAGGAGAACAAATAGAGCTAGTTGAAGATATGACACTTATAGCTGTTTGGGAATTGAATAAATATAATGTGTCATATGATGTTCAAGGGAATGGAAGAGGTGTGCACTTACCTGCTGCCGAAGATAGCCACGTATTTACAGTCGGGGTTGTTGAGCATGGTAGTTCATATAGGATTCCACTACATACACCAACAAAAGAAGGTTATACATTCTTGCACTGGTTGACTGATAATGGAACACAATTTATTGAAGGTTCTACTATTTATAACATACACGAAAACATAAAACTAAGTGCTCAATGGAGAAGAAATGAATATGATATAATTTATGATTTACAAGGTGGTATAGGAGAGTTTCCAGGTGCTGGTGGCACACCTCCATTAAGAGTAAGACACTTTGGTTTATTTAAAATACCTAGAAACAACGATTTTCCTACTAGGAAATATTATAGGTTTACTGGATGGTCGTTAGACAGTACAGTTGATGGGGGTGGTACACCCGTAGACTACGATCAAGCAATAGAGGTTAAAGGTCCTACAACAGTTGTGGCGAACTGGATTAGGCAGTATACAGTATCATACAAGTTGGAAGGTGCTGATAATGCTGGCGCTAATGATTATAAAGAAAGAGTATATGATACTGGAACTGTATTTGATAAAGCTCCACTTCTACCACAAAAACATGGTTGGAATTTTACCGGTTGGAAGGTAGTAGATGAAGATGGTGTGATAACAGATTCGAGCATGAAGCCAGTATTTACACTGAAAAAAGACACTATATATACGGCATTATGGAAAGAAAAATATTATAGAATAAACTTCGATCCTGGAAGGGATTCAACGGCAAGCGTCGTTACTCGTGAAACAAAGCACTATACAAGAGTTACTCCGGCCCCAACCCCAAAGAGACTAGGGTATAATTTTGTCGGATGGAATAATGCAACAGTAGGAGGCGTTTCGGTTGCACCGGATGCAATAGCTGGTGAGAATGTAGCTTCTAATGTCGTCGATAATACACTTGTTAGAACGCACACTGCTGCATGGAGTGAAAAGACTTATAAAGTAAGGTATTCTGGAAATGGGACGAATATTGATGTTAATGTAAAGCATTTTTCAAGTCCTACACCTCCTGCTGGACCAGCAAGAAGTGGATATCACTTTGACGGTTGGGCAGATACAACGGTAGGTGGAGAAAATGTTAAGCCTGGTGATCTTGCTGGAAAAGGTGTTGGCATTGATCAAGCTGAAGGCTCAGTGGTAAGGACACATCAAGCTATGTACAGAAAGATACATACCGTATCATTTAATACTGGTGGTGGAACTAGCATTTCGAATCAAAATATAATTGATGGTGAAAAGGCAACTAAGCCTCAAAATCCAACGAGAACAGGTTATACATTTACTGGATGGGATAGAAGCTTTGATACACCGATAACAGGAGATACAACATTTACTGCACAGTGGAAAATAAACACTTATACAGCTACATTTAACGTAAATGGTGGTACACCAGCTAAGAGTAGTCAGACGGTAAATTACAATAGTTCTCCTTCAAATCCTGGTAATCCAACAAGGACACATTACACATTTACTGGTTGGAGCCCATCATTGAGCACAAAAATGACACAAAACACAACGTTTACTGCTCAATGGAAGAGAACTCAATATACAGTAACATTTAACGCCAATGGTGGTTCAGGTGGAACTACTAGAACTGTTAATAGTGGAGATACTGTAGGTAGTGCTCCTGCCAACCCTACAAGGTCTGGTTATGTATTCACGGGCTGGACTGATTTTAGTTCAAGTCATGTTATTAGAAGTAATAAAACATATTATGCTAGTTGGCGGAAGTTAAATACATACACTGCAACATTTGTACTGGATACAAAAAAGGCTAAATTTAAATCTGGTGCCCAAACAACGTACACTAAAAAAGAGGGCACATCGCTAAGTATTTGGGCAGACGTTGTACCTGTTTTTATTCCTACAAATGTGCATAATGATGAATATGAGTATTTTCCATTCGAAGGGTACAAAAGCTCTAGAACTGGTGATATCATGAA
>CAZXWU010000232.1:0-3407 GCA_964644495.1 uncultured Tissierella sp. | reverse complement strand
GAAGGATTTATCTACTTATGCATTACTGGCAAATAAAAAAGAGCCCTTAGGCTCTATTTTTCTTTGGCGGGAATGTGTGAGAATCGAACTCACCTAAGACGCTCCTAACGCCTCAAACTGGTTTTGAAGACCAGAGGGCACACCAGCACCCATCCATCCCCATTTGATTTGTCTCTAATCATTGATACTACTATAGTATAGCATTTTATATTTTTGTGTCAAGTGGTTGTTAAGCTCTCCTAAACAATATGTAAGGGAGGGTATTGGTCTCTCTGTATAATCCTAGATTTCGTTTAATAAACTGTGTACATTAATTCTACCATATTATAATGCATTTTGACATTTGATATGTCTCAATGTTACAATTGTTGCAAATGTAGCAATGGAGGTTTAATTATGATAACTGATATGGATTTGAAACATCTTAGACGTTGTGTTGAGCTTGCAGAAATTGCTCTGGAAAAAGGTGATGAGCCTTTTGGATCTGTTCTAGTATCAGAAAATGGTGAGGTGCTTGCAGAAGACCATAACCAAGTTGCAGGTGGTGACCATACAAGACACCCGGAATTTGCCTTGGCAAGGTGGGCAGCTTCAAATATGACACCTGAGGAAAGAAGTAAAGCAACAGTCTATACTTCAGGTGAACACTGTCCAATGTGTGCTGCAGCCCATGGTTGGGTAGGTTTAGCTAGAATCGTGTATGCAAGCTCCTCTGAACAACTTGTCCAATGGTTAAGTGAGATGGGGGTTAGCCCATCACGGGTTCGTAATCTACCAATTCAAGATGTTATTCGAGATACTGAAGTAGATGGTCCTGTTCCTGAACTAGCAGAGAAAGTTCATAAACTTCATAAAATATTTTACAGTAATAATGAATAGAATAAAAATGCTAGCAATTTAGTTTTTACCTAAATGCTAGCATTTTTATTTAACTTCACTAATGGCTAATTTTTCAGTCCATTGAAGGAACTTAACTTATCTTGCTAAGAAGTCATCATTGACCCTATCTTGTAGGTATACCTTTGAATATCTATTTGAGGCGGTTTTATATAGTCTGTATCCTTCATCTACACAGCTGGTACACCCATCCCTAGGTATTGTAATAGCAAGGATATGGTCACCTCTATCGCTGGTCGAATCTATAGTATCTACACCAAAACATTTATTACACACTTTGAACTTTTGAACTTGATTTTCCATTATTCCATCTGTATCGTAATATATCTGTTTTTTATTCTCTATATAATCATATCCCTTGATATTCTTAATATATAGATCATCTTTCTTTGTCCAACGATCATATACCTTTTCTGATACCTGCTTTACATATTCTGAAATATCCTTTGATTGTCTTAGTTTGTCTTTGTCATAATCTGGCTCGTGAACCTGCGAATAGTCCATTCCTGCCATTGCCAATATAATCCCTAGATTTACGTAAGGTAGGGCACCTTCTATAGAATAGCCCCCTTCAAGTACTGCCACGTCTGGATTTAATCTATGGTTAAGCTCAGCATATCCTTGGGCTGAGAAATTCATACTAGTTAGTGGATCGCTGTAGTGATTGTCTTGGCCAGCAGAATTGATTATTAGATCTGGTTTGAAGTCGTCGAGTATTGGCATAACTACATGGTCAAGTACATGTAGAAATCCTTCATCGCTTGTACCCGGTGGTAATGGTATATTGATATTATGACCATAGCCCCCAGGTCCTCCAAATTCATCTATAAATCCAGATCCAGGATAGAGGGTTCTTCCATCTTGATGAAATGATATAACCAAGGTATCCTTGTCATTCCAATAAATGTCTTGAGTACCGTCTCCATGATGACAATCCGTATCTATGATTGCTACTCGTAGCTTTCCGTATTCTTGTCTGATTCTTTCAATGGCTACTGCTTCCATATTTACTATGCAAAAGCCCCTATCTCCGTATACAACCCTATGGGCATGGTGTCCGGGTGGACGTGTCAATGCAAAGGATTTATCTACTTGTTTTTCCTTAACTAATTGAAGGGTTTTGATGACTCCACCTGCTGATATGAGGTGAGACTGGGTGACTCTTGATTTTACATCTGGTACACAAAAGTGGACCCTTTCTATATCCTTTTCTTCTGCTACAATTGGGTTATAAAAATCAATCCCTTCAACATCTTCGATGCCCTCTTCAAAGAGCTGGTCCTGAGTATATAATAAGCGCTCTTCCCTTTCTGGATGGGTTGGACTTATTGCCCAGTCGAAGGCTGGAAAGAATACTAATCCTAATTTATTTTTTGCCTTAAGCATTGTGATCACCTCTTAATTCTTGAATGAGTCCTGGTTTTATCTGTGCCCTGACTCTGATATCCTTGCCTGTAGTATAAAATCCTCTTACCATGTTGAAGGAGCTAGCTTCGGTTATTTCCCCATCTAGGTCACTAGTCGGGTCCGAGTTTTCCCTAAGTAATTCTAAAGCCCTTTTCTTTGCCATATCTAAATCAAATCTTGGACTAATTCTTTCGTAAATTTCCAGCTCTGGAATTGATAGGATCTTTTTGGATGTATCTACATGCATGCTTATTTCCATAGTAGGTCGAGCTAGGGCTGCACCTATGGCATTTGCTACTAGATAATCACTTGGATAATGACAAGGTAAGTCCATTGTTTTTTCTAGGATTGGTGCAAGTACCTTAGCTGGTCCCCCTATTATATTGATTACTTTTGGCCTTATCTTCCTTCCATATAGAAGCTCCCTTATGGTGTAGACTGGATGACTATTGATTTCTTCTAAAAGTTTATCTATCTTTTCCTTAATTATTTGACCCATAGTCTCTAGGATTAATACTGCTGTCTCCTGACCTGATAAGCCTATCTGGTCCCCTAGTTGAGCCATTGCTTCATAGGCTTTTTCCCTGTCTTCTTCTTGGTCTGATATCTGCCCTATTGCAATCATGGCATCACTTGGTGTAGGCTTAGGGCCTCCAAAAGCATAGGGCCTTCCTTCTCTCTGTGGACCTATCTTTATATTACCATCTATGATATGGATGCTAGAGTCGCCACCTAGACCTATGGACACACTATATATTGATCTTACTAGGGTCTTGTATTGTCCTATCTTTATACCTAAGGGTTCAAAAAGAGGAACCCCATCAGCTAAAAAGAATATGTCTGTAGTGGTCCCACCTATATCCAATAAAATTGCATCCTTGTCTGTAGAAAGTGAAGCATGGATTCCCATAAAGGAAGCTGCTGGTCCTGATAAAATTGTCTCCACTGGTTTTTCCTGAGCTGAATCTAGGGTCATGGTTCCCCCATCTGCCTTTAGTATGTATATAGGCGCATCTATCTCTTCATCTAGAAGGGATTTTTTTATATTATTGGCAAATTCATTAAAACTAGAATGTACAGCGGAATTTAAATAGGATGTATAT
>CAZXWU010000231.1:0-3432 GCA_964644495.1 uncultured Tissierella sp. | reverse complement strand
CAATAGCAGCTAGATAAAAGTCATCTGTTGCATCTTCAGGTTTAATGTAATTATGGGTAATATTTTCTCTTTCTGCAAATTCAACTACGCCTTCCCATGATCCTTGGTTAAATGACTTATCATCGATATTTCCTTTGTCAGTAATAAGTGCAATTTTTGCCGCACCACCAGCTCCACCGCCACCATCACCACTACTACAACCAACAAAACTCACAGCTACTAAGCTAATTGCTAAAGCAAGTGCTAGAATCTTTTTCATTTTAAATCCCCCTTGTTTTTTCTATCAATCTAAGTACATCTATTATATACCCTAATTGATAGTGATCTTTAACATATATATTATAATTCATTTTCTTCTAAATATCAATATGAAAACGTTATATCGAGGATATTTTAGCCCTTTAGCACACACTTCTGCCTTCTACAGAATATCCTGCCTCACACAATATATCCTTTGAGCCTTCTAGTCTTGCTTCATTTACCATAATCACAGGACCAGTACAACCCATACCTGTTTCCGCATATAGTCCTGCCTCCCATAAGACAGCAACTGCATCATCTAATTCTAGTATATCAATTCCTGAAATTGTCTCCGTTACTATCTCTTCAGGAGGGGCTACTATTTCTTCCTTGGCTTCTTTACTTAATATTTTATCGCTTTGGTTTTTCTCTAATATATCCTTTAAACCATATTTATTTGCTTCTGCATATTCCTGCTTGATAAGGGAGTGAATATCACCTCTTATTAAGTCAGCCCCATAAGATATGGCATTAGCAACAACTGGAACACCTGATGCTCTAGACAAGATCAGAACTATTCTATCATAGCCCTCACCTATCCCTGGCCCATATCCATAGCCTATAGCCTCATAGTTTCCCCCAGTATTGAATGAGGACATTATCTTCATAATAATATTTCCAGTTAAGGTATCAGTGATTAGAATATCAGGAGCACCTGTGAGTAAGTCATTCCCCCTCATGAGATTGCCTCCATCTATCCTTTCAGATTCTGCAAACTTTACTGGATAACCCTTGTCGATTAACTCCCTAAAAGCTCTTTCAACTTGTCTAGCTCCATCTACATTTAAGACCCCCAGACTAGGCTCCTTAATTCCCATAGCCTTAGCAGTGATTATCCCATTTATGCCATTGAGGATCATTGCTTCTATCCTATCAGTTGATGAAGTACCTGTAGTAGTCGCTACAAAAATCTCCCTGCCCTTAGCAGGTGTGATTGCCTTTCCTACTGTAGACACCCCTATAGGGAAGTTATAATGCATAGTTACACAGGACTGAATCTCCCCTGAATCCAATAATTCTTCCATCTTACTGTATGCATGATCTTCTGATTCTAGAACTATTTGAGTCAATTCTGAGTCTACTTTTGGTCCTATCAAGACAACTTCTATAGATTCATCTCTTTCTTGGGCTAGTTCAGCGCCTCTGACAATATTTTCTATGCCTAGTTCACTGCCTACTGTTGTTATCCCTACTCTAACTTTCTTTCCAAATTGGCCTGTCTCAATTGCATCTGCAATATCATTAAATACCTTTCCTATTATAGGTTTAATATTATTAGTCATATTATCACCCCTATTCTTTTAGCAGATGAGATGCAAAGTCTCTCATAGCCTCTGCTACTAACAAGCGGACTTCTTCTTCTGATACTGTCTTCTTTTCTTCAGCCTTGCCAGGGTTTTTTTCTATAACAATAGATATACCGTCAAATAGATTTGTCATTCTACCCAAGAATAAACTACCTTTTCCGACTATCATAGCACGATTAATCTTTCCTTCTAGGATATCTTCTCTTCCAAATCCCACATAGGGTATTCCTGAAGGAATGTGGCCTTGTGTGGGAGCCCAGCCTTCCATACCATGTTTTTTAATAAAGTCATTTAACTGGGATCTTTCAAGTTCTCCTCGTTTTACACCCAGTGCTCCTATCATCTTGTAATTAGATGCCGGCACATCTCCTGCCCCAGCTGGTTTTGTGATGTCTGGATTTTGCATTTCAAGGGAGTATTTGTCAACATCTGTTATCTTCAGTCCATTTCTATCCAATGGTTCTGTCACAAGAGATGTTATAACACCCTGTGGTGATGACCCAGTACCCACAGTATGTCTGCCTACTATATCTGTCCTTAAAACTGGGTTGATACCGTCGTTTTCAGATATGAGCATAGCAAAACCACCGATTACATCCTCTAAAATTGGTATACCCTTTTTTATATGGTCTTTACCATTCATACCTAGTTTTGAGGTAGACCCACCTGCAACTATCATTACATTTTTAAATGTTCCAGCCTGTACCAGTGAAGCGCCTACTACTATAGCATGGGTTGGAGCAGCACAGAAGGCCCTGGTATCTGAACCTGAAGCATTTTTAAGATTAGCAAATTCTGCTATAGCCTTGGCAAAGTTGCCTCCACCTCTTTGATTCATATCTCCAGCGGCTTCCTCTGAACACTCTATGACATACTCTATATCATCAGGGTTTATATCATTTTTATCCAGTAGGTGCAATGCAGATAATACAGCCGATGCTTTGGAGACAAGATTCTCATACAATACATGAGCTGCTAGATTGATATCTATATCGTGACCTCTCTTAACACATCCAACTAGGTCTCCCTTGTTATATATTGGCTCAGCATTGTATTTTGATATTAGTCCTTCTATATCTGAGATATCCTCCCCTTCTTTAAGTTTAGCAAGTAAATCATCACTAATCAGAGGATGGACACCTAATTTTTCTTTTACATCTTTTGTAAAGTCCTTAGTTAGCTTGACTAAGTCAAATACATCTACGATTTTTATTAAGCCTATAAATTCATCTTGAGGCATTATCTCTCCAAATTTCCCTACTCTACTGCCTTCGGATAATTTCTTATCATACCATGGTTGTTCAAGAGTACTTAATTCTTCTGGTTTATGATTACCTATATAGATTTGATTAGGTGGATAGTTAACCACATCTTCAAAACTTCTCAAATGGCTTGGTAAAGATATAAGATAGTCAGATTCTGGATTTAGTGTTTTCTCCATTGTCTGTGTAGTTCCGTTATGAAGTATCATATCTGGTGCATTTATAAGGATATAACTGGTACCCTTAATTACTGAATAATTCATGTTACACCTCCAAGATTTTTTAACAAATGGGTGATTATTCATCACCCATTTGTCTATTATTACTAATCTTCAAATACAGTTTGTAACTCCACATAAGTTGTTAATGATTTTAAAGCGCTTTCAACTATTTTCCTTCTTAGTGCTTTTTCTTCTTTAG
This sequence comes from uncultured Tissierella sp., assembly GCA_964644495.1. Lineage (GTDB taxonomy): Bacteria > Bacillota > Clostridia > Tissierellales > Tissierellaceae > JAAYTL01. Next base: position 143 of record CAZXWU010000231.1, on the reverse strand, counting down.
GATCCAATTTTGGATTTCCTAGTGGATGGGGTATAGCTATAGCAGGAACTATTCTATTTGCTCCTACTGTTATTGATATTGGTACTACTGTACAAATATGAACAACAGGCAATCCTACTCTTTCGATTTCTTTTACCATTGTT
>CAZXWU010000230.1:0-3452 GCA_964644495.1 uncultured Tissierella sp. | reverse complement strand
GAAATATCAGAATTTCTTATATTTATAATACCACTGGCATTATTGTTAATACTTTGATGTCCTCCAAAAATACTTGCCCCATCTACATTAACAATCCCTATTGAAATATTTTGTATTCCATTATTAGATTTAAAAGGTTTATTGCCTGATGATAAAATTGATAGCTTGATTGAAACAGTTATCAACAGAGGCGGTCATGTTAAAGATTTACATGGTAAGAAAAACATGTATTACCAGGTCAATTCAACATTCTATAGTGCTTTAGGTGAAAGTGATGAAAAGCTATTATTGTCTAGAGCTATACAAATGTTTATGCCTGGAAAACCTCAGATATGGTATCTGGACTTACTAGCTGGTACTAATGATTATGAGGCAGTGGAAAAAGCAGGTCCTGGTGGCCATAAAGAAATCAACAGAACTAATTTAACTATAGAAGAGATAGAAAAGGCATTAACAAAGGCAGTTGTAAAAGAGCAATTACAATTGATTCGATTTAGAAATCAATTCCCAGGTTTTGGCAATGATGGAAATTTAAAAATTATTGAATCTGATTCAAACATATTAAAGCTTCAATGGTCAAACAAAGGATTTACTGCAACTCTGACAGCAAATTTAGAAAATTATCAATTTGATATTACTTGCATAGATGATAATGGCCAGTCTATCGATATGAAAGAATGGTAATAAAATAAACTTATTTTTACATAATTAATTGAAGGAGAAGAAGTATGACGGTAATAGAAGTAATTGACAGAATAATTAAAAAGACTGGAATGGAACCATTACCAGCAGATAAGACCTGTGATCTCCTGATGACAGGGAGCTTTGATACGGAAGTCACTAAAATTGTAACTACATTTATGGCCACAGTAGATGTAATAAAAGAAGCAATCAATATAGGAGCAAATTTCATAATAACTCATGAACCAACTTGGTTTACAGGAAAAGATACAACAGATTGGCTAGGAGATGACCCGGTTTACCTGAAGAAAAAGCAGTTAATAGAAGACAATAATATTGCTATTTGGAGATTCCATGACCATATGCATGCTGGAGACATAGATCTTACTTATAAGGGCATTGATTTAGATCTAGATTGGGGTCAATACAGAATTAAAAACCCTGATAGTTTAAGAAACTATGGAGTATCCTACCAGATTCCAAAAACAAGCATAGAAGAACTAAGTTATTTTTTCAAAGATATATTTGATATGGATGTTGTTCAAATTGTAGGGGACCCCAAAATGCCTGTGGAGCGCTTAAGCTTACTCGTTGGAGGTGGTAGTTTAGGGTTTGGCAAAGAAGAAATGCCTATGGAAATAATGTATCAAAATGATCTAGACCTAATAGTTTGTGGAGAAATAACTGAATGGACAACTAGTGCTTATGTAAGAGATGCTTCACAGTTAGGATTAAACAAAGGCATGATAGTGCTCGGTCATCATATTACTGAAGAACCGGGTATGAAATATTTAGTGCCATGGATTGAGGAAATAGTAGGTGACATAGATGTTGAATTTATTGATTCTAAGGAACCATTTATCTATTTATAAAAAAATTATTTTATAGGAGGCTATTAATGGCTATATTTCAGACAGATTTCTATTCGTTAAGTTTAACGAAGCAAATTAACGTTAAGGTGATAATACCTAATGATGTATTTCCAGAGATGATCGAGGGAAACGAAAATTATAATCGTGGCATGAAAACACTATATTTATTACATGGGTATTCAGGATCAAGTAATGCTATTATTCTTGGATCTAATATTGAAGAATTGGCAATAAAATATAATATAGCAGTCGTCATGCCTACAGGAGATAATAGTTTTTATCTTGATGCAAAGGGTAAGGGAAGAGCATATTGTCAATATGTGGGAAAAGAATTAGTTGAATATATGAATAAAACATTTGGTTTCTCAGATGAAAAAGAAGATACATTTATCGGTGGTATATCTATGGGCGGATTTGGTGCAATTCACACAGGACTTTATTTTCCTAATACTTTCGGCAAGGTGGTAGGTCTATCTTCCGCTCTTATTATTCATAATATTAAAGATATAGAAGTAGACTACGTTGACCAAATCGCTGATTATCACTATTACGAATCTGTATTTGGGGATCTAAATAAGCTTGAAGAAAGTGATAATAATCCAGAGTATTTAGTGCATAAGTTAAAAAAAGCAGGAGAGGAAATACCTCCTATTTATATGGTTTGTGGAACAGAGGACTTCTTGATAGAAGAAAACAGATCGTTTTATAGTTTCTTAAAAGAAGAGAAAGTAGCGGTAGATTACATAGAAAGTCCAGGCGTACATGATTGGGCTTTTTGGAACAAGTATTTAGAGCCATCGATACAGTGGTTGCTTAAATAAGAAAAGAATTAAGACAAGTATTAAAAAGTCTAAAACAGTATAGAATAAAAATAATTATTGGTCCTATGGTTAAAATTACTATAGGACTATTTCTAATGTGAGATGAAGAGTAATAACCACTACTCCACCCTAAACATTCCTTTGTACATCCAAGATTAATCAAGCTATAATTATGAAATAGCTTGTTCAGTGGTCTTGGCATGTGGAAGTGTGCGAACTAGCAACGTAGCCTAAGGCAGTAAGAATCAAGCTATACAGCAGATTAACCCGCACAGTACAGCAAACCAACCCGCACAGCACAACACTACAAACAAACCACCACAACCACCAACAAGGATCCAAGCCACGAGGTCGTTAGAATGAAATCAAACAAAACCAAACAACTAACACTCGCCTTCCTTATTCCATTCATTATCATATTAATCAGTTACATCGTTGCAGGCATTGCTCCATTCGGATCAAGAAGCCTAATTTCCATGGACGCATATGGGCAATACTTTCCAATGCTCTCAGAGATGAAAAACGGCCTTTCACAATGGTCATTTTCTGGAGCCCTTGGCTTCAACCAATTTACACAAAGCGCCTACTATACCAACAGCCCACTATGGCTGCTTTTACACCTTGTGCCTAATAGTTTAATGACCTCTGCGGTAGACCTCATAGTCGCCCTAAGATTTGGCCTGGCCGGTCTGACTTTTGCCCTCTGGCTAAGAAAGAAACATAATACAGACAGTCTAGGAATTGTCGCCTTTGCCTCCGCTTACGCCCTCAGTGCCTACACCATCAGCTTTATCAACCAATTCATGTGGATGGACGCTGTCGTGCTTTTGCCAATAGTTGCTATAGGCCTAGAAATACTACATGAACAGAAGAAACCATATCTCTACATTTTCTCCCTTGCCTTAACATTATTCACCAACTTCTACATTGGCTATATGGTCTGCGTTTTCAGTGTTTTATACTTCCTCTACATGTGCTTCCGCGAGAAAACACCGTGGAAGGAGAGAGGCAAATCACTACTTAAGTTCTCCATATCCTCACTCTTAGCAGGTGGCTTGGTTGCGGTTGTTCTTCTTCC
>CAZXWU010000229.1:0-3453 GCA_964644495.1 uncultured Tissierella sp. | reverse complement strand
GGTTCTAATAGTTCAAAATCTATATCATCAGGTAGGCCACCTACATTGTGGTGACTTTTTACTGCTACTTTACCCTTTGAACCTGATTCAATCACATCTGATTTGATAGTTCCTTGAACTAAATGACCTATATCACTTAATTTCTTTTGCTCCTCTTCAAACACTCTGATGAATTCTTCACCTATTACTTTTCTTTTTTCTTCAGGATCTGTTACTCCTTTAAGTTTTCCAAGAAACCTATCTTCCGCATCTACTACTATTAGATTCATATGGAATTCATCTCTAAATACCTTCTCTACTTCTTCTCTTTCCTTCTTTCTGAGTAGTCCATGATCCACAAATACACATGTAAGATTGTCTCCTATTGCCTTGTGAACTAGAACCGCTGCCACAGAAGAGTCTACCCCACCTGACAGAGCACATAGGGCTTTTTTGTCTCCTACTTTGCTCTTTATTTCTTCAATACTTTTATCTATAAAGTTTTGCATAGATTTCCTCCCTGGCAAGCTTATCTTCTTGAATAATTTGGTGTTTCCTTTGTGATTTGAATATCATGTGGATGATTTTCTATCAATGATGCAGATGTTATTTTCATAAATTTGGCTGTATCTTGTAGAATTTCTAGGTCTTTTGCCCCACAATATCCCATTCCCGATCTAAGACCACCTATCAATTGGTATACTACTTCTCCTAAGGGTCCTCTGTAATGAATTCTGCCTTCTACTCCTTCAGGTACATACTTCTTAGTGTCCTCTTGGAAATATCTATCTTTACTTCCCGCATCCATAGCTCCTAATGAACCCATGCCACGGTAAACCTTGTATCTTCTCCCTTCATATAGTATATCTTCTCCTGGGCTTTCGTCAGTCCCAGCAAAAAGGGATCCTGCCATTACTACATTTGCTCCAGCCGCTATTGCCTTGGTTATGTCTCCAGAGTACTTAATTCCTCCATCAGCAATTACTGGGACACCATATTCCTTAGCTGCCTCAGCACAATCCATCACAGCTGTAATCTGAGGTACACCAATACCTGTTACAACTCTTGTTGTACAAATGGATCCAGGTCCAATACCTACCTTAACCGCATCTGCCCCTGCTTCGATCAGTGCTACCGTGCCATCTGCAGTCGCTACGTTTCCGGCAATTATTTGTAGTTTTGGATATTCTCTTTTTATCAAGGCTACTGCATCTAGTACCCCCTTAGAATGTCCATGTGCAGTATCTAATACTATAACATCAACTTGGGCTTTAACTAAGGCAGCTACTCTCTCAAGCATGTCTCCTGTAACGCCTACTGCTGCACCTGCTAACAATCTGCTTGAACTATCTTTAGCAGAATTAGGGTATTGAATTGATTTCTCGATATCCTTAATGGTTATAAGTCCAGCCAACATAAAATCATCATCAACCAATGGAAGTTTTTCTATCTTGTGTTCCTTCATTATTTCCAATGCCTCATCCATAGTTATATCAATCTTTGCAGTTACTAAATTCACCTTAGTCATTACTTCATCAATAGTTTTATTTACATTTGTTTCAAATCTAATATCCCTATTAGTTATGATTCCTATAAGTTTACCACTTTCATCTGTTATAGGGACCCCAGATATTCTATATCTTTCCATCAATTCCAAAGCATCAGAAACTATATGTTGTGCTGAAAGGAAAAATGGATCTGTAATTACCCCGTGTTCTGATCTTTTTACCTTATCTACTTCTAAGGCTTGTTGGTCTATAGTCATATTTTTATGGATTATACCTATGCCACCTTCTCTAGCCATAGCAATTGCCATTCTTGCTTCAGTTACTGTATCCATGCCAGCACTCATTAAAGGTATATTTAATCTAATTTTCTTAGTCAAATTTGTAGCGATATTTGTCTCTCTTGGAAGTATCTCCGACTTTTGTGGGACTAATAGAACATCATCAAATGTTAAACCATCACCAATAAACTTCAATTGTAATTCCTCCTCATATGTTTTTTATTAGTATATCACAAATTAAAATTAATAAAAATTGTTTTAATATATTCCTATTAACTTACCAAATTTATGACCTAAAGTCAACACGCCAGCCATTTAGAAAACGTTGTTATAGGATTTTTTATAAAAAAATAGAGCACCAGAAAGTGCTCTTAATAATTATATCTCTCTTCCATATTGATTTCATATATATATGTTTCGTCTGCAACCCTTAGTTTAATATAATCCATTATTCCCGTTTCCATTAGGCCAAAGAGACCTATGTTAACAATCAAAATACTTGTCACTATAAATATAGAAAATACATCATACTTAATGATTAGATCATCCTGGTCCTTATGCCTTCTATAGCCACAATATAATAACTCTCCACCTAAAAGTATAAGTATTGCAGGCCAAAGTTTTATAGATAAGTCTAAAGCTGATATTTTACTAAACTGCCCTATAAATAATAGCAAACCAAATCCTATAAGGACTATAGCCATAGAAATAGTACCTACCCTCTTAGTCTTCACCTTCTTCTTCCTCCTCAATTATATCCATCACAAGTTCATCTTCTAGATTTTCTGATTTAAGTGTTTTTTTATTCTTCATTAGTATTATCCCACCTATAATTATGAATATCAAAGATACTATAGATGTTTGAATGTACCTTCTAATTTGATAATCTATCATAGGGTATAGGATTCTTTCTAGAATTATGATTATTCCTATAGCTATTAATCCTCCACCTAACCATTCAGGTTTTATCTTTGGTAATTCTAATTTTTGATCATCTGCTATTGTCTGTGTATTATCCACTAGATGCATTGCATCGAAGAAGCTATAAAACCATATCAAAGGTAGTAGGAACAATAGTAGGGATATACCTAACCAACCCATAAAGAATATGGAGAAGAAGAAAGCCCCCATTATGATTAATCCCTTACTTTGATATCCCAAATACATATGACCTGCACCTGGTATGATGGACAAGGCTAAGGTTAAGGTCTTCTCGTTTATCTTTGTGTCTATATCTATATCGTCTATACCTTGACTTTCATTATATAGATTTCTTATCTCTAACTTCCTCCATGCTGAAAACATATCTATTAAGGCAATTAGCCAAAGAATCGCATAACCTAATATAAATAGTATCAGTCCCGCTTCAGAATAGGTGACCATTGAAATAATTACACTGGCTAAAAAGCCTGCTCCTAATATGCCTAAAAATATCATAGCTCTTCCCATTAATCCAATATATAAATGTGCTAAACCTGGTATAATGGACAGCATAAACCCTATAATTTTACTTTTATCTCTCATTATTTTTCCTCCTTAAATTGATTCATATTTTCTATACTAAACAATAAGTTTGCTGTTGAATTGACTATTGCTTCTGAAAAATTTCCTATATGATTTTCCATTTCTCTTGGCCTTTCCTCAACAATTTGAATGGATTCCCTTATCTTAGGGACTGAGTCAACTAG
>CAZXWU010000228.1:0-3460 GCA_964644495.1 uncultured Tissierella sp. | reverse complement strand
TGAATTTGTGTTGATTGTCTGCGGGAAATGACCGTGTTTAACCCAATTTGTAGTGATTTTTCTACAATCTAATTTCTCTGTTTTAATTCAATCTAAACTAATTATCCTAGAAAAACATAAAATTTCTAAGGAGGATTATGTAATGAAAAAATTTAGCAAGGTAATTTTATTGGTTTTAGCAGCTATGATGGCTTTAACAGGTTGTACTGTAAACACTGGTGCTAGTGCAGAAGAAGACGGAGTGTTTGAAATTGGAATATCGCAGTTAGCTGATCATCCAGCTCTGAATGCTGCAAGACAAGGCTTTGAAGATGGATTGAAGGAATTTGGTGTTGATGCGAAAGTATCCTACCAAAATGCAACTGGCGAAATTCCAAATACGATGACTATAGCCCAAAAGTTTGTAAGTGATGATGTGGATTTAATATATGCCATAGCCACACCAGCAGCACAAAGTGCAAAACAAGCTACATCAAATATACCGGTACTTTTCAGTGCAGTAACAGATCCTGTAGAGGCTGAACTAGTTGAATCCATGGAAAAACCAGGGGCTAATGTAACAGGCACATCTGATTTAAGCCCAATGGATAGACAACTGCAATTATTTAAGGATTTAGATGAAAATATCAATAAGATTGGAATTATATATAACACTAGCGAACCAAATTCTCATGTACAAGTTGAATTAGCTAAGGAATTAGCCCCTCAAATAGGACTAGAAATAGTTGAGGTAGGGATTTCAAATATAAATGATGTTTCATTAGCTTTAGACTCTATAGTAAATAAGGTAGATGGACTTTATACAATAACTGACAACATGGTGGCTTCAAGCATCTCTTTAGTAGCTAATAAGGCCATAGAAAATGGTTTGATAACAGTAGGTGCTGAAGATTCACATGTTAGTGGTGGTATTCTGATAACAGATGGTATTAGCTACTATGAGCTTGGTAAGCAAACAGCCGCAATGGCAAAAGAAATATTGCTTCATGGTAAATCACCCTCAACTGTATCTGCTGAAACAGCTTTAAATACAAGTAAGGTGTTTAACGAAGAAACATTAAATCTATTAAATATAGATGGGGGCAATAAAGTCTTTCAAGACGCGACAAAAATTGATTAGTAGTAAATGGAGGTTTTGGCAATGAGATTATTATTAACAAGTGTAGAACAAGGACTAATATTTGCAATATTAGCTATGGGTGTTTTAATGACATATAAAATACTTGATACAGCGGATCTTTCAGTAGAAGGTACCTTCCCCTTCGGTGCCTTTCTATTTGCAAGGTTTATATCCTCAGGATTAAATCCTATTTTAAGTTCACTTTTAGCTTTCTGTTTTGGTAGTTTAGCTGGACTCTTAACAACAACATTATTTACAAGGCTAAAGATAAAGCCAATATTAGCCGGTATACTTACCATGACAATTCTATACTCTGTAAATCTTAAAATCAATGGAAGGTCTAATATACCGCTTTTTAGCTATGATTCAGTATTTGATTTTGGACCTACACTCTTAGTTTTAATTATCATTGTCTTAGTGATTAAGATACTATTAGATTCCTTTTTAAAAACTGAAACAGGCTATTTGATCATAGCCACAGGCGATAACGAAGCCCTTGTTAAATCCTTAGGAGAAAATTCTACTAAGTATAAATTAATAGGCTTTATGTTAGCAAATGGATTAGTTGCTTTAAGTGGGGCTCTAATGGCTCAACACCAAGGCTTTGTAGATATAACCATGGGTGCTTCTATTATAGTAGTAGCTTTGGCTTCTATCATAATTGGAGATACTATTAAAAAAGGTTCCAGTAAAATTAAGATTACAACCAGGGTAATTATAGGAGCTGTTATTTATAAAATCATAGGTGGTATTGCCATAGATTTAGGATTAAATCCAGACGATCTAAGGGCAATCAATGCTATTATTGTTATTGTATTTATCGCTTACAATAATAAAGTAGGTGACATCTTCAAGTCAAGAGGAAAAGGAGGAGTGAAAAATGCTTAAAATTAATAATTTAAGAAAAAGCTTTAACAAAAACACTGAACATCAAATAGATATCTTTGACGGTTTTGATCTAAATATTGAAGCCAATAAATGTACAGCAATAATTGGCCCAAATGGATGTGGCAAGAGCACCCTCCTCAACCTTATTAGCGGAAGTGTTTTTGCAGATGATGGGGAGTTTTTGCTAAATGGGAAAGATATAGGCAAGCTATCAGAGGAAAATAGAGCAATTCATCTTGGTAGAGTCCACCAAGACCCTTCAATGGGGGTATCACCTTCCTTGACAATATTAGAAAATATGTCACTAGCAGATAAAAAAGGTGAAGGCTTCTCCCTTAGAAGATTGGTTAATAAGGGAAGAATTCCAAAATATATAGACCTTCTAAAGGATTTGGATTTAGGCCTTGAAGACAAATTAGACACAAAAGTAAAATTCCTATCTGGTGGCCAAAGACAGTCCTTGTCTCTGGTAATGGCTTCCATGAAGTTTCCGGATTTACTATTATTAGATGAGCATACTGCAGCTCTTGACCCTAAGACCTCTCACGTAGTCATGAGGAAAACTAAAGAACTAATTGATAAATATAAGATGACTACCATAATGATATCCCACAATATGCGAGATGCTATTGATTACTCAGATAGAGTTATAATGCTTGATAAAGGACAGATTATATTAGATAAGGCAAGTCAAGACCTTACAGAAGAGGAACTAATGAATATATATAGAAGAAAACTAGATGAACATTTAGCTTCATAAAACTAGCTCAGAGGACTCTTTCTCTGGGTTTTTTCTTTTTTCATAGATACTATGTTATTAACCTTGGAATAATGATATAATTACTTTATAAATAGCCGAAGCTATTTAAAACTATTAACTAACCTCGAAGGTTATTGTATTCAGAAGATATACAGTTAATATTTATATAGGAGGAGAAATGGAAAAATCAAATAAAAATTTAGTACTAGCAGGATTGTTCTTAGCCCTTGGCTTAGTATTACCCTTTGTAACTGGTCAAATCCCTAGTATAGGTAATATGCTACTACCAATGCATATACCAGTATTACTAGCAGGATTGGTATGTGGATGGAAATATGGTTTACTTGTGGGATTCCTTGTCCCCCTGCTTAGAAGTGTAATGTTTGGAATGCCACCTATGTTTCCAATAGCAATAGCTATGGCTTTTGAATTAGCTACCTACGGACTTGTATCTGGTTTACTCTATAAAATGTTTGCCAAATCTAAGTTCAGAATATTAATTGCTTTAATAGGAGCAATGATTGATGGAAGGATAGTATGGGGGATTGCAACTTATTTCCTACTTGGGATTAGTGGAAGCCAATTTACACGTGAAATGTTTATAGCAGGAGCTTTTTTAAACGCTATACCTGGAATTATCGCTCAACTTATACTTATTCCAATTATAGTTTCTGCTTTGGAAAGGGTGAATT
>CAZXWU010000227.1:0-3478 GCA_964644495.1 uncultured Tissierella sp. | reverse complement strand
TTCATATTACCCCTCCATTATCAAAACATACTTTATCTCCTCTTAGTTTAATCTTACCATACAAAATATAAAAGTAATCTAATTTTATAAATTGTAATAATATTGTAAATAAGAGTATAATTAGATAAAAAACTCCTTTCCTATTTCATATGCTATTTGATAATAGAAAGGAGAAGTTAAGATATTATGTAATAAAATGCTTTTCTGTACTCTTAAATCTGATATTCTACATTCTTACTACAAACTCCTTCTTTTTTAGCTAAATATCCCCAGAAAATAAAAAAGATAAATAAGCTCTCCTATCTATCTCCTTTATCATGGACGATTTACCACTACCTGGCATTCCCTTTAATATATAGGGCATATTTCTATTTGCTCCAATTATATTATCCTGAAGAGAATACAACCCTTCAGCGGTATTCTCTCCTGGAAATACTTAAACTTGATTTCTAATATTTTAAAAATGACAATACTACTTATTCAGAATTTCAAAAAATATATTTCTACTTATACTTGTCCATCTTTATCATTAATGACTTCATTAGTTATTGATATAGAGCCATCTTTGCTATTACCCACTGAGGCTACACTACCACATGGAAATCATGCAGGTGATTTCCCAGTATTGTTTTCTAATAATGGATATGCTAGGATGAGTTTTTTTACAGATCGATTTAGACCTAGGGATATTATTGGTAGGTCAGTATTAATACATCAAAATCCAGATGATTATAGAACACAACCAGCTGGAGATGCTGGTAAGAGGATTGGCTGCGGGGTTATTGAATCATCTATTCCAACTTATTTATAGTTTAGGTGCATTTAATATATATTATGTACACCAAAACGGAAGGTCAGTTCGACTGCCTTGTAGTAGATAAAATATAATTAGAGAAGAGAAAATGCAAGGGGAGGAAGTTTTTCTCACCTTGCATTTTGTATTAGAATTTATCGAAGTATATTAATTCTTCTGGCATTCCTTTTTTGGTCAATGATTCAGTTACTGAATTTATCATAGGTTCATTACCGCATAGATATGCTTCTTTGTTTTCCGCATCTGTTAAAAACTGATCTATGGCATTGTTAACCCTACCTCTAAATCCATTCCAGTCGCTGTCTTCCCCTACTCTTGATAGACATGGTATGAATTCAAAATCGTATAGAGTTTCTTCTAGCTCTTTAAAGTAATCTAGCATAAATAGATCATCTGGTGTCTTTGCGCCAAAGTAGAACCTTGCTTTTCTTTGGATGTTCTTAGCCTTCATATAGTTTAAAAGAGACAGTATAGGTGCTACACCTGTACCGACTGCTACCATGACCATCTCTCTATCATTATCTTGATAGTAGAAGTCTCCATATGGTCCATTTATATGGATCTCATCTTCTACATTTAGATGATGATGTACATAGGTTGTGGCTATACCCTCTGGTACATAACCTATTACTAGATCTATATACCCTTTCTCCAATGGAGATGATGCTATGGAGTATGCCCTATATATCTCTTCGTTGTTCCCTTCATAAAGAGGAGCCTTTAATTGGATGTATTGACCAGGTTTAAAGTTTACCTCTTCATCCTCAGGAAGTAATATTCTTATCATTTTTATAACATCTGTTAGGTCAGTGATGGATCCTACAGTTGCTTCATATTCCTTAACATTGAAGAGTTCCTCTGGTATCTCTATCCTGATATCTTCTTTTACCTTGCATTGGCATGATAATCTAATATCATCTTCTCTCTCTTCCTTTGTCAAAAATGGTAATTCTGTAGCTAAGACTGGGCCTCCACCTTCATGGACTTGCACTTTACAGTAGCCACATGTACCCTTACCACCGCAGGCTGAAGGTATAAATATCTTCTGATCTATCAAAGTTGATAGTAAACTACTGCCCCCATCCACTATGTGTTCCTTGTCATCATTAATTATTAATTTTACTTCCCCATAGTTTCCTACTGTTCTATCTGCTATGGTCAATAGAAGGGCAAAAGCCGCCGAAACCAATGTTAATGATAATGTTGTAAGTATTATAGTTTCCATATTAGCCCCCCTACTGAATTTGGACGATGCCAGAGAAACCTATAAAGGCCATGGCCATCAATCCTGTTATTATCAAGGTAATACCTGGTCCCTCAAGACCTTTAGGTATAGGGGCAGTTGCTATTTTTTTACGTATACCGGCCAATGCTACTATAGCCATTGTCCAACCTAGTCCTGAACCTATACTGAATGCTATTGATTGTATAAAATTGTATTCACGAATAATCATAAACAATGATACTCCCAGTATGGCACAGTTTACCGTTATTAGCGGTAAAAATATACCTAATGCATAGTATAGATTTGGTAGGTATCTTTCCATTACCATCTCTAGTAGCTGAACTGATGCAGCTATACTTATTATAAATACTATAAATCTTAAGTACTCTAATCCTAATGGCATCAGTACATAATGATATAGAAGATAATTAAATATAGATGTAATAGCTAAAACAACGGTAACTGCTTGGCCAAGACCAAAGGCAGTTGGTATTTCCTTAGATACAGCTATAAATGAACACATACCTAAGAAGTTTGCTAAAATCATATTATTGGTAAATATTGATGCAATAAAGATGACAAATGGACTAATTTCTAACATTATTTGGTCACCCCGCTTTCACGTTTAGCTACAAATATCCATATGAGCACTGCTAGTAAGAAGAATGCTGCTGGTGGCATTACCATAATTGTCCAAGGAGTCCACCAATCACCTAGTACTTGGTAACCAAAAAGTGTACCAAATCCCATCAATTCTCTTACAAAGGCGATTGCCATTAAAACAAATGTATATCCTAAACCTGCTGCGATCCCATCAAACAAGGAAGGAATTGGTGGATTTTGTTGAGCATAAGCTTCTGCTCTACCCATGATGATACAGTTTGTGATTATCAATCCAACATATGGTCCCAGTGCCTTGCTCATCTCTGGCATATAGGCTTTCAAGAATATATCTACAATAATTACATATGCTGCAATTATCAGTACTTGTATCATCATCCTAATATGCTTAGGAGTAAATTGCCTAATTACTGAAATGGTAAATGACGATATACCAGTAACAAATGTTAGACTCAATCCCATGATCAATGAGTTTGAAAGTAGATTGGTTACGGCTAATGCAGAACATATACCTATTATCTGTATCAATACAGGGTTTTCATCCCATATACCATCTTTAAATATCTTCTTTGCATTATACTTAGATTTTGCCATTACTGTTCCCCCCTTCTTTCACTCAGAAATTCATGTAAGTCATTATTAATTAAATCTCTTACGGATTGTGATGTCAGTGTAGCACCTGATATAGCATCTAAATTCCCTCCAGAAGCTGGTCTAAATATCACATAATCTCTGTCACTTGCATTGGATATATCCAAACCTCTAAATTGTTCTAAAAACTCAAGATCAGAAATTCGACCACCTAGACCTGGTGTTTC
>CAZXWU010000226.1:0-3493 GCA_964644495.1 uncultured Tissierella sp. | reverse complement strand
CTGAGGGTCTGTCCCCCCTAGGTGACAATGACATATTTTATGCTTCTTCAAATCTTTCTTCTGTATGTAGTATTCTTTCTCCAGGGAAGGGATATTGTACTGTAATAGTTCCTTCTTCTGTAATCTCCTACCTGTCTTATGGAAATATTGCCTATATATTTCTTTCCTGACCCAGGTATCCATCCGCTTCAAAACGTTAAGATCAGTAATGATAATAAAATAGCTAACCCAATTTCTACTTTTAATTTTCCCACCACATACTATACAAATCTCATCTTTCTTAAAGTTTTTATTTCCTAATATTTTAAAACTGATTCTATCAAGTAGGATTTCCAAACCCTTCTTAGGCGAATTCTTATATATCTTTGTTTCTTCACTTATTTTATTTATTCTGCGCTTAAATTTAATTATATTATCCTCTTTTATACCAATCCCTTTAGTTGATATGGTAAATCCTAGGAATTCCAATCTTTGCTTTCCACTGGGTGATAAATCAACCTTTTCACTCTTTTCTCCTAATGGATGGATCTCTAAGCCCATTTCACCTATTCTGTCCTGGATTATTTTATAGATTTCTTCTAATCTTTTACTGTCTTTTAATAAAACGACAAAATCATCAGCATACCTTGTGTATTTTATTTCTCCATATGTTTTACCTACTTCATTCACCATAAAAGAATCAAATTGATGCATGTATATGTTTGCAATTACTCCTGATAAAACACCACCTTGGGGTATGCCTTGACTTCTAATAGTTCTTTTAGGTTTTTTAGTGTGGAATTCTCGCTCATTCCTATAATCTACTGCCCTAACCCTGTCTACAGAGATAAATCTTCTTAAATATGTAATAAGTAGGCTATTATCTTCACCAAAAAACCCTTTCACTACCTTTAGTAGCTTGTCATGGGGTATATTATCAAAGAAACCCTTAATATCTACATCTAGTACATACTCAAATTGCTGGTTAGCCACATGAGAGTATATCTTTTTTACAGCGTTATGTGTAGATTTACCTTTTCTATATGCAAAACTAACATCCTCACCTAAATTATTAAATTGCTGCTCGCAATATTGCTCTATTGATTGATATAGTAATCGCTGGACCAATATATCTCTAATAGTAGCAATTGAAAGTACCCTAATGTTATCGCCTTCTTTACCATCCTGTTTTGCAGCCCTTTTGGCATCTTTCACATTGATATATGGTGGTTTAGGTACCTCAACTTCTCTAAATGGGGAAAAAAAATATCGGCCTTCATGAATTCTTTTACAAGTATCTTTAGCTATTTTATCAAGTTGTTTTTCAAAAGTCTTATATTTAAGGCCATCGACTCCCATTCTTATTTTTATTTTATTGGTGTAAATATCCGTTTTGTTTTGCTTATATTCCCAATACTCATTTTTAAAATTTTCTTCTGTAAATATCTCTATTAAACTATTATCTAGCATATTTCCCCCTATAAAAAAAGGCACCCCTATTATACTATAGCAGTTATAGGATGCCTCTCTTGCTATTCCCTATGCTTGATAGGTATTTTTCTATGAACAAGGTGCAATAACTGCACATTGTCAAGAAGTGAACATAATGTCAATGTTTAAGTACAATATTGATTCACCTCTTAGTTTCTCAAATATGACTATGATTATATAGTAGCATATTTGGAACCAGGTCCCAAATTTGGGGTCGGCGATATAACATCGCCTAGATATACTTTATGTATATTCTTCTATATTATACAATATCCTGCAATATATTTCAAATCATCCTTGAGTAGAGGTAGGCTATTCAATTAATACTTAGGTTGATTGGACAATGGAGTCAGACCCCGTAGTAAGAGAAGCACAGCTCTCTACCTTGCTTCACCTTCAATGGTCTGTTGAAATAATCACTGCATTACTTAAATTGTTAAAGTCGACTGCTGCTCCTAAGCTTTCAGCGATAAAACGGGCTGGCACTAATGTTATCCCCTTTTTAATTCGCCCTGGCATATCAAGATTTATGATTTTATTGTTTATCTTTGCCGTCCTATTACCTATTGTTAGTTCCAAAATATCATATCCTTTTTGACCAATTGCAGTTTGGGTCTCTGAATCCCAGTGCAATGATACATCTAGTGCGTCGAATATGGGTCTAAGTGCTACTAAAGCCCTACCATCTTCTTGGATGGCATATGCTTCGCTTAAAGCCTTGCCATTAACTATAATATCAACACGTTTCTCGGGAGTTGTTTTTTGCTTAGAAGCACTAACAGCTTTTCTGATAGTATTTGCATTGGAACTGCTTCTTGTAACCTTGGATCCCGTGCTACTATAAGGGCAGATACGGTTTTTATGTAGATGTGCAGGATAACCCCCACAGTGATAATGGTATGACCCTAGCCCACTTCTATTTTTATTATCCTTATGACCACCATTTGAATCGGTTCTTCCTGAATGGGCAAATACCAGACTTGTAAAAACTAATAAAAACATAACTATCCCGACATAAACCCTCTTTTTCATAGTACAGCTCTCCTTTTCATTTGTAATATTAGTGTTAAAATCTTCCCCAGTAATGTATGGCAAATATTCTTTATCTGACTCATCAGGCTTGTTTGTTCATTCAGGAGATTATCTTAGGAGAAATCTTCTCTAAATAAATGATTATACTTGCTTATACGAGTTTTTCTTGCATTTATTATATTCCCAGATGCCATAATTGTCCAACTTTCTTCTGTAATATTCAAACTAATGTATACATTGCCTCAAATTGTTCTTTGAAGTAAAAGATGTTGCCATACTTACATCAGCGTTGTATTTCCATAATACAACGCTGATGTAACTCATATAAAAATAGACCCATCGGGATATTAATCCTTCTGAGTCTATTACTTACTTTTGGCTATTACATTCCTCTATTAGGTTTTTTATTTCCTATGGTTCTAAATTCCCTCCCCATTATATTAGAGGCTGGAGGCTTATCTAAAAACATATAGCCAAAAGGTACTTTAAAATAATCTGCAAGGCTTTCTAGTTGTTTAAATGTAGGATGTAATTCTTGATCTATCCATTTTTCAATATTAAGAAATTTCTCTTTAATTTCTTCTATTTCTTTTTGAGATTCTCTAATTGCCCACTTATATATTTCTACTTTTACCACTATTCTATTGACCGTTTCCATATGATAACCCTCCTTTCATGTATTATATTTTCTCTTTATTTATATTATATTATATCATATATATACTGATCCGTGCTATCTGGTAAACCCTCCATTCAAAAATATTATTGTTCCTAATTATCACTAATCTTTTAGATTTCATAATTTTCAGGCCATTGCTACCAAGCATAACTTAAAGTTATTTGGACATAAAAACAAGCAATTTCCTTATATTATGGGCTAACTTGGCCTATAATATACATCACCCAAGGAGTTATTTTCAGTCCATGATTTATAATCTATATATGGGGCCAATACGAGAATTAAGGGACATATTAGATATACTTTTGGATA
>CAZXWU010000225.1:0-3522 GCA_964644495.1 uncultured Tissierella sp. | reverse complement strand
GAGCAATTGGAAAATCCCAGCAATATCCTTGTGAACCCTGTACCTTGATTTCATGAGTTATGAAACGTGTAGCTGGTATTGTAATATTAGGATTTTCAAATATTCCTATTATAGTAGCTAATCCATTTTTCTTAATACTAGTCATTGCTTGAATAAAGGTTGACTCAATACCCACACATTCAAATGATTTATCCATTCCATAACCACCAGTTAAAGAATCTACCACTTCTAGAACATCTTCCTTCTTGCGATTTATCACATGGGTAGCACCCATCTCTAATGCCAGATCCAACCTATTGTCATTAGAATCTACTACAACAACACTAGTAGCACCAGAGCGTTTTGACAATGCAGCTATTAAAATACCTATAGCTCCTCCACCTATTATAAGCACCTTTTCCCCCAACTTAATATCAGCTCTTCTCACAGCGTGAGTAGCTACTGCTAATGGTTCAATCAAGGCCCCTACATCATAAGACATATCGTCAGGTAATTTAAAGACATGTGGTTCAAAAACTGTTATAAAATTGGCCATGGCACCATCGCCCATGCGATAAGTATAGCTTATATTTTCACAATATCCGTAGTTACCAGTTCTACAAGCCATACATTCCCCGCAAACTATACATGGCTCCACAGTTACACGATCGCCTACTTTAATCTTCTTTACCTGGTCTCCAATTGCAATTACATCACCAGAAAATTCGTGACCGATGGTTACAGGTAATGGGGCAGAAGGGTGTTTCCCCTTGAATATATGCAAATCACTGCCACATATACTACTAGCTATAATTTTAATTAATACTTCATTACCATTAGGTTTTTTTACGGTCCTCTCTTGAAAATCTACTTTTCCTGGCTCACTAACTTGTCCTATTTTATTTATTAAGTTTTCCATAGTAATCTCCAATCTCGGTTACCCGTTTATTTGTTCATGGCATTTTGTCTAGCTTCTTTATATAACGGTACATATACTTCTGTATCTCTTATAACACAACCTGTTTTTCCATGATCACGCATAATCTGAGTGCATTTGCTACAGGCAGTACAAGACTTTCTAGGATCTAATTTCCCATCATTTAACATATCCTTAGGTGCATCAGGATAAGCAAAAGCCTGGCGACCTATACCCACTAAAGAGCAGGAACCATCTTCTATATTTGCGGCACCTATATAAGGAATAAATTGACGCAACCAACTATATCCGTTACCAACTACAGGAACATCACCAGCTACTCTTTGAATTTCTCTAGTAAAGTTAAATAATCTTGATATACTTTCTAAAGGATGTTCATCAGGAGTATCCCCACCAATAGTAGCTTGATCAAATGGGCGAGTTACCTGAGGATATATATAATATGGATTTCCTGCTGAATTACTTAATAAATCCACTCCGTTTTCACATAGAAGTTTTACAAGCTTTAGGGGCTCCGTAAAATCCTCTTTCTCAAAATCATCTTTATCTACACCAAATCCATATGGATGAGGATGATAGTCAAATACGTTAAATCTACAGGCAATTATAAAATCTTCCCCTACAGCTTTACGGATTTCCTTTACTATTGATAATAGCAATCGGCTACGATTCTCAAAACTACCGCCGTATTTACCATCCCTATCATGACTAGCTAAAATTTCTGATATAAGATACCTATGACATGCTTTTACATCTACACCATCAAATCCTACTTCCTTGGCAAGTACTGCAGCTTCTACATATTTATCTATTAAATTATCTAGATACTCATCTGTTACAACAGGATGATTTTCATCAATACCTACTCTTGGGTCCAATAATGGGTCATGTTGTGCAATCACTGGTGCAGCCTTATCTACTGGCCTTGAGTATCTACCTGAATGGGTAAGTTGAAGAACATTCACAGGTGTATGGTCATTACCTAAGGCTTCTGTAGTACTTTCTTTACATTCCTTAATCAGTTTAGCAAACTCATCCTTATTGTCTTTTGTTAACATCATTTGTAAAGGGTTAGCTCTTCCCTCCACAACTACTGCATTTGCTTCCCACCAAAGAAGTCCTGCTCCCCCTGTAGAAAATCTTTTATATCTTCTATAGACTAATTCAGTTGGACTACCATCTGGATTGCTATCGCATCCTTCCATAGGAAGTATTGCTATAGAGTTAGGTGCTATTTTATTACCAATCTTAACTGGTCTTTTTAATGGTGAAAGATCATCGGTCAATGTTATATTAACACCCAATTGGTCAATTTTTGCTTTTATTTCCTCTACACTTTTAAAATTAAATTTTTCAAATTGTGACATTACTACTAACCCCTTTCTATAAAATCAATTTTTTTATCGTTTTTATTCCATTCGCTGCCACATTGTCAGGTTCAGCTAATGTTATCCATCCGCTGTCAAACACACCATTTGCAAACGTCTCAAGGGTAATATGGCCTGTATATTTATAATTCCTTAGAAGTGAAATTACTGGCTTAAAATCTATATGACCCATACCCGGAGCACCACGATTTGAATCACTAAACTGTACATGTAACAGCTTTCCTGATTTACAAGCAAGTTCAAGTGCTTGGTAAATATTCTTTTCTTCAATATTAGCCTGATAAGTATCAAATAAAATTCCAACATTCTCTTTGTTAATATCATTTACCATCTGTAATGCTTGTTCTATAGTATTTACTACACTGGTTCGATATCTATTGAGTGGTTCAATAGCAATAGAAATATCATGTTCATATGCTATATCTGCCATTTCTTTTAATCCTTCTACTGCTAATTCCCACTCTTTCTCTTTGTCAGATGGATTTAGTAGATGAGCCTTGCCTCCACCCGCATAAACAGGCCCTACAAATAGTCTGGCACCAAGCTCTTCTCCAAGGGCAAAACAGTCTTTCATATAGTCCTTTGTATTCTTCCTAATTGTTTCATCAAAATTTGATATATCTCTTCCTTTATTAAGTGCAGCACAAATAGTTACCTGTAATTCATTAGCTTTTATAGCCTTTTTTACAGGTAGAGGATCGAAGTCCGTATTCTCTATACCTATTTCAATCGCTGTGTAACCCAGAAAAGCAGCCCTATCTATATATGCAATCTTAGATTCATCGAAATCACTGATCCAGTTCCATAAATTTATACCTATTGGGTTCATTGTTCACCTTCTTATTTTGTACTCTTTCGAATAACAATTTCTGTATTTAGCACATCCACCACTGGCTCTATTGGACCTTGTCCATTGATAATATTTAAGATTTTCTTGGCTGCTAGGCTGCCCATTTCATAGAAAGGTTGTGAAACAGTTGATAATGGTGGGTTTAGCATAGTAGACACCTTTATATTATCAAAACCAAGTACTGAGATGTCATCTGGTATTTTAAGACCTAGGTCAGTTACAGCTTTCATAGCAATTATCGCCTTATGATCATTAGTCGCGAATATGGCATCGATATGTGGATCTTTTACTAATAGTTCTGTAATACCTTGATACAAGCCATTTTCTCCGCTAGTTTCATTGATTATCAACTTTTCATCAAACTTTAT
>CAZXWU010000224.1:0-3523 GCA_964644495.1 uncultured Tissierella sp. | reverse complement strand
CTTGCAGGATTAATCAATAAGGATAAGGTTAAAAACAAACAACAGGAGAAAAGCCTATGAAGAAGATAATAGAAAAAGTCAAAGAAGATATAAGATATGCATATTCATTAATAGATAGAAAGAAATTATTCTTAAGTACAATACCATATCTTTTTATCTATTATTTTTTTAACAGGATAAGCTTTATCTATAGGTGGTTAAAAACTGATAATTTATTTGTAACTATATATCAAATACTTCTTAATATAGATAGGGTATTCAAGCTATCATTTCCTAGTTTTAATTATAAAGATATAATATTTGGAGTTGGAGGATCTGTGGGAGTGTGTCTAATAGTTTATTCCAAAGGTAAGAATGCCAAAAAGTACAGAAAAGGTATAGAATATGGCTCTGCTAGATGGGGTAATGCCAAAGATATTAGACCATATATAGATCCAATTTATGAAGAAAATATATTGCTAACCCAATCAGAAAGATTGATGATGAATGGTAGACCGAAAAACCCAAAGTATGCAAGAAATAAAAATGTAATGGCAATAGGTGGTTCAGGATCTGGAAAGACTAGGTTCTATGTAAAACCAAATCTAATGCAAATGCATTCATCCTATGTAGTTACAGATCCAAAAGGTACTATACTATTAGAATGTGGGAAACTTCTAGAAAGAGGAGCACCTAAGAAGAAGTTTGATAAGGATGGAAGGGAGATCAAGGATAAGAAGGGTAGAAGCATTTATGTAAAAGATAAAAATGGTAAGATAGTCTATGAATCTTATAAAATTAAAGTCTTAAATACTATTAACTTTAAGAAGTCCATGCATTATAATCCCTTTGAATATATAAAATCTGAAAAAGATATATTGAAGCTAGTAAATACAATAATAGCTAACACTAAGGGAGAGGGAGAAAAAGCAGGAGAAGATTTCTGGGTAAAGGCTGAGAAATTATATTATACAGCCCTGATAGGATATATTTATTATATGGCACCAAAAGAGGAACAAAATTTTAATACCCTTCTAGAAATGATAAATGCTTCCGAAGCTAGGGAAGATGATGAAAACTTTAAAAATCCAGTAGATTTACTTTTTGATGCCTTGGAAGAAGCAGAACCAGACCATTTTGCCCTAAGACAATATAAGAAATATAAATTAGCAGCTGGTAAAACAGCTAAATCTATTTTAATATCTTGTGGTGTGAGACTTGCACCCTTTGATATACAAGAGTTAAGGGAACTAATGGAATATGATGAGATGGAATTAGATACTTTAGGAGACAGAAAGATAGCCCTGTTTATTATAATATCTGATACGGATGATACATTTAATTTTATTGTAGCCATGATGTACACCCAACTATTCAATCTATTATGCGATAAAGCTGATGATGTCTATAATGGTAGGTTACCTGTTCATGTGAGGTTTTTACTAGATGAGTTCGCAAATATAGGACAAATACCTAAGTTTGAAAAACTAATAGCAACAATCCGTTCAAGGGAAATTTCTGCAAGTATTGTACTACAGGCTCAATCGCAATTAAAGGCTATCTATAAAGATAATGCAGATACTATTGTAGGGAACTGTGATACAACATTATTCTTAGGTGGAAAAGAAAAAACAACATTAAAAGAAATTTCAGAAGTATTGGGGAAGGAAACTATAGATCTATACAATCAATCTGAAAATAGGGGCAGGGAAAAATCCTACGGGACTAACTACCAAAAGTTAGGTAAAGAATTAATGTCCCAAGATGAAATAGCAGTGATGGATAGTGGTAAATGTATATTGCAACTTAGAGGGGTAAGACCTTTTCTATCAGATAAATTCGATATTACTATGCATAAGAATTATAAATATTTATCAGACTATGATGAAAAACATATTTATAATATAGAGAAAGTATTAGATCCAAAATTAAGATTTAAAAGAAATGAAGTGATAGAGGTATATGAAGAAGTAAATAGATAATCTATCAGGGCTTCGCAACATGATTTGACAAATTTCGAATAAATAGAAAAGCTATTGACTTAATTGTATGGATAGGATAAAATGTTATACAATAAGTACAACCAATGGAAAGGATGTGTTTGATTTGAATAAGGTTTTAGAGAAGATAGTTTATTCTATTGTACAAGCCATTGAAGCAGATTTACCCGATAAGATTACGCAAATGGATCTAGAAACGGATAATTATGTAAGGGTAATCAAAGGAGATTTAATAAATACGAGATTAAAAGAAATGTTATTAGAACCTAATTACCATATTCATTCATTTAATAAAGGTGGATGGAAAGGGCGTATGATTATTGACAAGAATAATTCCAATATCTTTAGTATAACCAGTATGGATAATTTATCGAGGATCCCTAAGGTTAAGGATAGGAGAATACCCCACTATATGCAAAGTTGTCTTAATATAATTAACAAGATGGTAGAAGCTCCTAAACAGATTAGCCTTATTGATTTAGGTAGTGAATTTTTAGAAGAAGATTATTTAGATGATTACAATAAGTTATTTAACAATACAGATATTAATTTAGATGGATTTACTTATTATATTTTAACATATGAGCATAAATATAATAAAATTATTAATGTTCAGCTACATCTATTGAATAAAGACTTTCAAGAAGTAGATAAGAAATCATTAAATGAATTTATAAGGCCTGATTTTGCAAGCCTTACAGAAGGTATAATTTCAAATGAGAATATAACAGAAGAACCAGACAAAGAAACTATAAAGGAATTTTTATCCCCTAAAAAAGGTATAAAACCAAAACCAAGGGTAATTAAGGAGGAGAAAAATGCCTGATAATTTATATAATCAGGAGTGATATTATGGAAAAAGACAAGTTTAATGGTGAGAGATTAAAAACAGCTCGCTTATATAGAGGATTGACATTAGCAGAATTGGGAAAAAATATTAATATAAGCAAACAATTACTATCGTTATATGAGAATGGACATAATTCACCTGATTTTGCAAAAGTTAAAGATATGTCTAAGGAACTTTATTTTCCTATAGATTATTTTTATCAACAAGATAAACTTAAGGATATTTCCGAGTCTACTTATTTTAGATCACTAACTACTACATCAAAGAAAAGTAGAATTTCACAGATAATTAAAGCTCAGCATATAGCAACGATTTATGATGTTCTATATAGATATATTCAATTTCCAGGGTCAAATATACCAGAGTTTGAATTTGAAGGAAGTAATAATTCTTATGATAGCAATAATATAATGGATGCTAATAGGATAGAAGATATATCTGTAGAATTAAGAAGACTTTGGGGATTAGGATTAGAACCAATTGAAAACCTACAATACGAAATGGAGAAGAATGGGATAGTAATAACAGGGTTTAATGCTGGTGATGAAAAGATAGATGCTTTTAGCCAAAGGACAAATATAGATAAGGATGTAGTTTTTATTGTTGTTCTTTCTATTGGACAAAAACCTGAAGGAAGAATAAACTTCGATATGGCACATGAACTAGGGCATATATTACTACATCCATGGACTGA
>CAZXWU010000223.1:1120-3551 GCA_964644495.1 uncultured Tissierella sp. | reverse complement strand
ATGCATGATATTTGGTAAATAGTATTGCCCATACCAGTTTTGTTTACCCTCAGATAGGGTCACGTCAGAGATTTTTGCATCTTTTACTTTATTATAAGAAGGAAGGTCTTTAATTTTTTTTGCATAATCTTGATTAACAAAGGTTCTAAAATGGTGGGATAGATTAATCTGTGCAAAGGTAAACATAGGTGCACTTTTCCAAATATAATTACCATACTTTTCCCCTCTCATGGCTGCTGTTTGTTGCAGTTCATGTACAGGTATATTAAGATGTAGATCTCCTGTTTCTATGCGTTTTGTATTTATGCTATCTAAACGACTACCCACTTTTACTAGATTTCTTGACTTGCCCTCGATTTCTTCTGTGTAGTAAATATCAACCGCTTGCCTATTCTTTCCATTCTTATCAACATAATAAAATGATGGTTTTATTACTACCTTGGAGTTATCACTTGCCATATCCCCTGTAGTTTGTAGTTTAAATCTAACTATATAGCCCGACTTCAGGATACCTTGATTAATATATTGTGGATGACTTCCATTTACCATTGGAAAGGTGTATTTGCTGTTTCGCTGTGTATCATTCCCATATTGATCTTTGGTACCAACGGTATAATAATAGTGGTAATTAGAGCTATATTTATTGTTATTAAGAAGTGTTCCGTCAAGGTATCCAGTAAAGGCAGTTGGGAAGCCTAGATTTTTGTAGTAGTTAGTGCCAGGATAATTTACACTATTAGGACCAGGATAGTTTATCTTTAGCCTGCTTGAATTAGGCATACGGAAAGCTCTCTCCCACATAGGGTAATCACTTACATCATATAGGGTAAGCCCATATATACGCCCTGACACCTGTACTTTTACAGTATTGGTGGCTACATAATTACTGCGATTTTGATTTCTGCCAACTTCAGTGTATTGTAGTTTATTTTCGCCATTAACAGCAACTGACCTAAACTCTACATTATAAACGCCTTCCTTAACCCACATAGGTAAATAAAACCTTGGGTCGTTATGCCCTATTGTAATCCATGTGCCAGCTTTTATAAAGTTATCATTATCAGGCTTATAATCTTTTCCTACATCTTGATACACGTCAAAAGGAAATTTAACTTCATTCCTAAAAAGACCCCCTCTTTTAGCCATATATGATACCGTATCTGGACTTCTTAAAGACCATGTAAAATCTCTGGTTCCATAACCAATATTTGACGAATGAAAATCATGATTAGACACCTTGACAGTAAAATCATTAAGCCTAGGGTCTTCATCAATTACTAATTGCACAGCATCACTATCTGGATTTATTAGTTGCACCCACTTACTGCGCTCGGGACCGGCTGTGATTGTAGGTTTACAGACAACTGGGGTGTGAATTGTAACAGAGTTCACTCCATTTACTGAATATGTTAGGCTATTGGAGCGATTTATTGCTACTCTACTGCGATACCTTACTGTGCCATTTGATGGATAATTACCATTTGACTTGGTAGCTTCAATAATCTGACCTGATTTATATAAAACACCATCAGCAGTCATTGTGTTGCATTGTTTTATAACATCTCTTCTTATAGTAGGTCCCTCTGTTTCTACTTGGTTGCTATTCATAACAGTGGTTCCATTCCAGGAAACATGATCATTACGCACCTTAGCATTTCCAGTTCTATATAAAGCTTCGTATTCAAACAGTTCGTATTCATCTGGTAAAATTGGCTTTTCAGTTCCACCATCTATTACTTCAGCTTCTAATTTGATACCATATATTGCTTCATCTGGCGGTATTATATTTGAGCTGCTGCGAGATGCCGAAACACTTGGTGTGCTATAGCCACTTGGATTAAGAGTAACTGATTCTCCTGGCAGGGCATAATTGTTAAGAACTACATTATCTATTGTATAATAACCCATATCTCTTATTTGCCAGTAGCCATATGCTCGTGGTACAGATATGGTGTGAGATACTGTAATAATCTCTTCTTCTACTTCTGGCTCCTGCCCTTCTTCAAGATCTTCTTCAGGAGTTTCTGCTGTTTGTCTTAATATATAATCTTTGCTAACTGTTACATCAAATCTTTCTATTCCTACATGTTTTTCAAATGTGCAACCTATAATATATTCTGTTGCAGAGGCTTCCCCATATAAACTTTCCGTTGTAGGGATAGCTGTTCTTGAATGAAACTTTTGTGCACCTTTATTATCTGCTAGAATACCACCTGTTGCACTTACCCGTGTATATGGAACTGTATAGGGAGGTTCAGGATCTGGTACGATAACCTCTGGTATAGGTGGTCTTGGTTCATCTGGCACAGGTGTTGGGGTAGGTATCACCGTTTCATCTTTATCATATATTACATGAAAGGTAGCTTTTGTTCCTTCTTTTACTGCTGGCATAGTATGAGCAATATTTGTTTGATTTGAGACTGGAGAATCA
>CAZXWU010000223.1:0-1110 GCA_964644495.1 uncultured Tissierella sp. | reverse complement strand
TTAGTGTAGCTTAGATAGTATTGATGCTGATAGTGATACATTCCTGTATCATTTTCTATAATATATCTGTTTACACCCATGGTAAACTTAAACTCCTTACCAGGAGTGGCATCCATGTTGCTTTGGAAGGTTTGCAATCTTTTTCCACTTGTATCTTCTGCAACAACATCCACTTTATAAGGCATAGCTTCTTCTTGTTCATATATGAAATATATCTTAAGTCCTTCAGCGGTAGCATTAGGGGAGCTATTTATATTAACACTATTCCCTGTTCCCCCATAGCCATAAGGTGAATTGCTAGGCGGAACGTTATATTTGATTTGGTAGCTATTAGAATATTTGTACTTAATTGAGCTTTTTTCTAACTCCTCATGGGTGCTTGGAAGGGTATATGAGAAACTGCTTGTGTGGTAAGTTTCTGTCTCATAAAACGGGCTAACTATACGTTGTCCAGAGCTATTAGTTGCACCTCGTAAGCTATTCATATCCTGATCCACTATATGAACTTCTACTGGGTATAGGTTTTGTGTGGTTATTTTATACGTTTTATTGTAAAAGCCCGGAAGGTTGCTTCTTGTTTGTGATCCCCAGGCTTCCGCTGCTAATATCTCTTGCAGGCCTTTGATGTTTGCTTTACGTATTTTCGGATTGTTAATATCACCTGTATAAGTATCATAGACTGGATTTAAATAAATAGTTATCCCGGAATTTCCACTGGCTCTTAAATCATTTGGCGTAACCCCCAAATCCTTTATAGCTTGCAAAAAATCTGCTTTCTCCATGGTGTAGGTGGTTGTTTTTTTGTTGCCTATAGTATCATCCTTAGAATGGACACTCACCACCTTATAGTTTACACCCCTATTATATGTTGATGTCATAGGTTCATTTGTATTCAGCCTCTCTAAAGATATCATATAACCTGTAGTCATATATCTAATGCTACTACCTGCATGGTGGGTTAAGCTCCACATAAGTTGATCACCCACTACTTCCTTATCATCTGTAGGGTCTGTTATCATCCAGCTGCCTCCTGAAGCCTTAACTGTTTGCATATAGGGAGCTGGAAATACATTCATAAGCATCGATAAGATTAGCAGTACCGACAAAAGT
>CAZXWU010000222.1:0-3572 GCA_964644495.1 uncultured Tissierella sp. | reverse complement strand
ATACTTGCATTTTCTATATCGCTATCCACATAATGGGTTGGGACCCCCATCTCATTCAGCTTTTCAAAGAAGAATTTAGTTAGACTAAGTCCTGCTTTACCTACCCCTTCAATAGTAAGTCCTACCGTATTTGCACCTGGATCAAATACACCATCCGCTCCAGTTACATCATCTTTAAACTTAAGTAGGTAATTCCCATCTCCTAATTCATATACATCTTTTGTTTTTCCACGATATTTTAATTCCATTAAAATTTCTCCTTTAAATTTTATAATATTCGTTTAGACAATTATATTATAGCAAATATCACATTATCATTCTCCATTTTTTACATAAATAATGTTATTAGAATACAAGCCATAGTGTTTATCCTAATTCTTTTTAAGATGAACAAACTTTCACGTCCGGGGCCAGTGGAAAAGTGTCAATTTATCCCTTTTGTCATTCTGAACGGAGTGAAGAATCCTGTGTTTCCAATACATTCAAGATCCGACCTTTTACTCAGGATGACAGGAAAATGACTTTTTTACTGGTCCCTTCACGTCCCCTTTGTTCATTATTTCAATTTTACATCAAAGCCTTGGTCTCCTATGGCTTTTAATATTTCCTGTCTATTAGTGTTAATACTTTGAAGTCTTCCTACAACCTGTGTGGTGAACTTATCTAGAGGTTTATTTGCTTGTCTTAAATCATAATAGGTTTGCATCTCCTTATCATACTCAGCAAGTAATTCTAAATAATTATCCATTTTTTCATATTTATTATCAAATACCCTAAACTTCATATCCATTCTAGGTTTTAGTTGAGGATCTTGATTAGGGTATCCTATACCTAGTCCTAGTACTGGGAATGTATACTTTGGTAATTGTAATAATTCACATAATTTCCAAGGATCATTTAAAATACTACCTAAAATTACTGTACCCAAGTCCATAGCTTCCGCAGCATTTATCATGTTTTGGGCTGCTAAAGTAGCATCAGTAAATCCTTGGAAAAATCTATCCATATCTCCTGAGCTACTTAAATCATGGCCCTGGTCTACAGCAATTTGATGATTTCTATAGGTATCCACTATAAATATTAGTAAAATAGGAGCACGGGCGATATATTCTTGATTGCCAATTTGGGCAATCTCCTTTTTTAGCTGGGTGTCACTCACTCGAATTATTGATGACTGTTGCATTGCAGTAGAAGATGCTGTCCTCTGAGCTACTTCTAATAATGTATTATAAACACCCTCTGGTATTTCTTGATCCTTAAATTCTCTTATTGTACGATGGTTTAACTGTTTCTTAATCATTTCATTCATTGCATTTCCTCCTTATTTTCTCACTAATTATAGATATACCCAAATATTATGGTTTCTATTTGGAAAAAGCAAAAGGACCTGCAATAGGTCCCATTTCTACTCTAATTCATCAGTTAATGCTATTATTTCATCAATGATGCTTCCTATATGGTCTATTGTGTCAAGTAATGGTTTATCTGTTGTTATGTCTACTCCTGCCATTTGAGCTAGTTCTACCGGTGTTTTAGTTCCCCCAGCCTTTAATACTTCTTTCCAATCATCTATAGCTGTTTGACCATCCTTTAAAATTCTCTTACTTACTTCTGTAGCTACTGTAAGACCAGCGCTATATGTGTAAGGATATAGACCCATGTAATAATGTGGTTGTCTCATCCAAGTAAGCTCTGCCCCTTCATTGATCTTAACAGTATCACCCCAGAACTCTTCGAGTGTTTGTCTTTTTAGTTCATTTAGTTTTCCAGCATGAACACTGCCACCAGCATCAATTATTCTGTATACTTCTCTTTGATAATGAGCTTCTAATAGATGAGTCACAAAATTATGATAATAGGTTCTTGATATTATACAAGATAATACCCATCTCTTCATTCTCTTATCATCAGTATTCTTCATTAGATAATTAGCCATAAGCATCTCATTCATAGTTGAAGGAGCTTCTACGAAATAGGTAGATGGTCTTGTATCAAATATATTTTGGTTCTTTTGTGCTAAATAGAAGTGACCTGCATGGCCTAATTCATGGGCCAATACAAATACTTCTCTCATCTTATGAGTCCATGAAATCAAAATATATGGATGGGCTCCATATGGGCTTGAACAAAATGCCCCTGTGGATTTACCCTTGTTTTGGACGAAGTCTATCCATCTTTCATCATAAGCCCTATTAAGAGCTTGGCTGTAGTCATCACCTAATATGGATAATGCTCCCATGATATATGGTTTGGATTCTTCTACACTAATATCTGGTTCAAATTCTGGATCCACATCTATCTTCAAATCAGCAAAGGTCATCTCTTCTAAGCCATGAATTCTCTGAAGGAGCTTTGCATATTTTCTCATATGAGGAGCTAGGCCTTCCATTATCAAATCAATTTGTCTGTTATATAGTGTCCTATCTACCTTTTGGGAGAACAATAGATAGTCTATTACTGAATCATACCCTCTTAAATCAGCCATCGTCTTTTCTTTTTGTACTTGTGTTTGATAAGTTCCTGCTAGGGCGTTTTGATATTCAGCGATTTTCTTTGAAAAGGCATCAAAGGCAGCTCGTCTAACCTTAGTATCAGATTCATACTCCCATTGACCTTCAAATAGTACAAAGCTCAAAGGATATTCTTTGCCATCTACACTAAAAGTTCCAAAATCCATATCAGCTAGTTTTGCTAGATTATATATTCTGTATGGTGATCCTAAGCTAGCAGACAAGGCAGACAGAGTCCTTTCCACTTCTGGGTGAAGTACATATGGTTTGTTTCTCATGATTTCTTCAAGGTAGCCTTTATTATCCTCTGATTCTTCTATGGCTTGTTGGATAATCTCTTCCTCACCTTGAATAATCTCTGAATCAATGAAAGACAAGCGGCTTTGAAGATTGGATAAAATATTACTTAGCTTCATATGTCTTCCTTGATTTTCTGTGTTTGTCTGATCTACGGTTACTGCCAAATGAGCATATGAGGATGTGAGTACTGCTAATTGGTGTAGTTCACGGAGTTTATTTAAACAATCATTTATTAGCCTTGCATTATTTAAATTACCCTTAAACTCCTTTTCAATCTCCTCTACAAGTCCTATAGACCTTTTTACAGCTTGGTCGAAGTCCTCTTCTTTTTTAAATATAGCCGATAGATCCCAGGTTAAGTTTACATCAACATCATTTCTGTGAAGTATTTCCTTTGCCATCAAATCTCCCCCTCTATTTCGAGCATCTAAATAAATTATAATATATATGTCTGAATATTACAACAAAAAAGCCTTAAACCATGTGATTTAAGACTCCTTATTTGCTATTTAGTTTATAGACTCTAAGTCGAATATCCTATTTGCGTATTTACTTGCAAAGTCTCTATCATGAGTTATGACTATGACACCCATACCCCTTGAGGCTACTGTTTTAATTAATTCACCTACATTATCCCTTAATTTATAGTCAAGAGCCGATGTAGGCTCATCAAAGCAGATATACTGAGGCTCCATAGCCAAGGCCCTAGCAATAGCAACCCTCTGTTTTTGTCCTCCTGATAATTGATACTCATAGTTTTCT
>CAZXWU010000221.1:0-3592 GCA_964644495.1 uncultured Tissierella sp. | reverse complement strand
TAGCAGGGATAATACCCTTAATATTTTGTTTTAAAATATATCCTTTGCAACCTAAACTCAGAGCAGCAGATATGTATTCATCATCTTGAAAGGTTGTAATCAAAAGTATTTTAGCATCTAAGTCAAGTTGAAGTATTTTTTCAGTAGCCTCAATACCGTTCATTTTATCCATTCTAATATCCATTAAAATCAAATCTGGCCTATATTCATCGTAAAGTTTTACAGCTTCTTCACCGTCATAGCCTTCTCCTAGGACTTCTATGCCATTGGCAGTCAAGATAGTTTTTAATGAATTTACTACTAGATAGTCATCATCAACAATCACAATTTTCATTATATCACCCTTTCATTAAGCTTATATGTATTTTGAAACCCTCTTTAAAACTATAGTTCATAAATCCATTATATTTTTCAGATATTTCATTCATTGATATAAGGCCTATACCATCATTGGATTTAATCTTATCTCCTTGATAATTACTACCATTATCTCTAATTATTATTGTATAAAACTTGGGTTGGCTAATTAAACTAATCTCAAATTCTGTTGCGTTGGAATGTTTTAGACAATTAGTGGTCCCCTCTTTTATAATAGAAAGGATATCAAACTTAAGATCATAGGGTAAATCATCTTCCAGACCATAGTTTAGTTTTGTATCTATATTTTTCAAGTCAGATAAAAGACTTTCAATTCTATTTTTCAGATCAAAGGATTCTCTATGTAGATTATGAATACTACTTCTGATATCATCCATCCCATTGTTTAAGGTATCCTGAAGTTGATCTAATTCTTCATTAGTCAAATCATCTGTTACTGTCCTAAGGGCTTCAACTTGTAAAATACTACTACTTAAGGCGTGACCTATGGAATCGTGAAGCTCCCTTGCTATCCTGTTTCTTTCTGTAAGAACTGCTATGTGAATATTCTTTTCTCTATCTACTTTTAATTGTTCATTATATCTCTTTAGATAAATGGCATCTTCCTTTAATCCATCTCGGACAATCTTATTTTGATCAATGAATAAACTATATTTATGAGAATTTATGGACATATAGACTGAGATTATAGATAGAAGAATACTTAGCAAAGAGAAATTAACTAACAATAAAGGCAAGGTTAACAAAATATAAGAATTAAAATCTAAATATAGATTATAAAATATCAAAGGTAGATAGTAGGTGTAGCCACTATCATAGATTAAAAGTCCAATAAATATAAAATATAATATAAATCTTTTATTTTTATATTTCACTAGGTCTAAGGAAAAAGAGATTATCATACTTATTAGAAAATAAATCACTAAATTTGCTTCTGGCATCATCTGATATGTGTTAAATAGGCAAAAACTTAGTATTATAGATTTCTCAATAAATCTTCTCATAGCCATCTCCTCTCTCCAATAAGACTCTTTATCCAAATTATACTAATTAAAATTGAATAATACAATTGATAATATGACAAATGTCATACTATTTTGTGATTATATACACTAGGATTAAAATTCATAGAAACATATAATGAAGATAAGATAGAAAGTGGGAGTGATATAGATGGTAGTTAAAGTAAATAAATTAGTTAAAAGATACAAAGATTTAATTGCTCTTGATCATTTTAATATGGAGGTAAAGGAAGGGGAAATACTTGGACTTTTAGGCCCTAATGGGTGTGGTAAAACCACAGCCATCAATTGTATACTTTCATTACTAAACTTTGATAAAGGGGAGATAGAAATATTTGGCAAGAAGATGGCACCTAATTCCTATGATATTAAAAAACAAATAGGAGTTGTTCCCCAGGAGGTATCAGTCTTTGACAATTTAACTGTTAAGGAAAACATAGACTATTTTTGTGGCCTATATGTTGAGGATACAGAGTTAAGAAAGCAATATGTGGAAGAAGCCATAGATTTTGTAGACCTGGTAGATTATATGAAGTTTTATCCTCGAAGTTTAAGTGGTGGATTAAAAAGAAGATTAAATATCGCCTGTGGTATAGCACACAAACCTAGATTAATATTTTTAGATGAACCAACTGTTGCAGTAGATGCCCAAAGTAGAAACTTTATATTAGATGGTATAAAAAGGCTTAATAGAGAAGGTAGCACAATTATATATACTACTCATTATCTAGAGGAAGCAGAGTTAATATGTAATAGGATAATCATAATGGATAAGGGTAAAAACCTAGTTTCAGGTACTAATGAAGAACTAAAATCCATGATTACGGCTACAGAAAAAATTGTAGTAGGATTTTTGGATATGGATGAAAAAACAGCAGAAGAAATGGGGATATTGCCTCATGTAATTGACCTAGTTAAGAGAGAAGAGGATTATGTAATCAAGTTTGAAAATGGAATCAACAATCTATCCAATTTATTAGAATTTATAAAGGCTAACAAGCTAACCTATACAAAATTATATAGTCAATTACCAACATTAAATGATGTATTCTTAGAATTAACTGGGAAGGAGCTCAGGGATTGATATGAAAACTCTTATAAGAAATTGCATTTATCTAGGGAAGAATACCTTTAGAGAGAAGACCTTTATCTTTTGGAGTATCTTATATCCTATCTTGATGGCCATATTCTTTTATATAGCCTTTAGTGGTATTATAAATCAAGAGTTTGAACCTATAGATATAGGAGTAAGCCCAGACAGTTATTTTGTAAGTATCTTTGATGAAATAGAGATACTAAATGTCCAGCAAATATCAGAAATAGAAGCAAATGAAAAATTAATAAATGATGAAATTTATGGTTTTATAGATAAGGATTTAAATTTGACAGTAGATAAATCAGGCTTAAATCAAACTATTATCAAACAAATCTTAGATCAAATAATTCAAGTAGGCCATTTAAATCTTCCAATAGACCAAGTTGATATGACAGTAGATTATACTATAAGTAAAAATCAAAATGCAGATGCTCTAATAATTATCTTTTATACATTAATAGCAATGGTTTCCACATATGGGGTTTTTACAGGTATAGAAACAGTAAGCTTGATACAAGCAAATTTATCCGAAATAGGAAAAAGAATCAATGTTGCCCCATTAAGAAAGAGCGACTTTATCATATCAGGATTAGTAGGTGGATTCATAATAAACATACTTTCCAATACTATCTTGCTACTATTCATGAAATTTGTCCTAAAACTTGATCTCTTTACTCAATTTGGATATAGCATACTATTTATACTATTAGGCAACCTATTTGGTCTATCATTAGGTATGCTAATAGGATCTTCAAATAAAAAGTCCACTAATGTCAAAACATTAATGGCAGTTGCACTCACCTTATTTTTATCATTTTTGTCAGGAATGATGTCACCAGATATTAAGATTATCATAGATGAGAAAGTTCCTATATTATCAAGAATAAATCCTATCTCTCTAATATCTGACAATCTATATAAGATAAACCTATTAGGAATTACTGATAATATAAACATGAGTCTACTTGTCTTAATAGTCTATATTATTATCCTTAACTTTATATCCTATGGATTTTTAAGGAGGAAGACCTATGACAGTATATAAATATTTTATTAAGATAGCACTGAGAAACAAAGGAATTATCCTAGGTTATAC
>CAZXWU010000220.1:244-3606 GCA_964644495.1 uncultured Tissierella sp. | reverse complement strand
ATATGATTGTTACAAGGAAGGTTGATGGTATAGTATTTGCTTCTTCAACTTTAAATAAAGAACATATCAATTTCTTAAAAGATAAAAAAGTTCCTTTTGTAGCCATTAGCAACAATGAGGTCTTTAAGGATGAAAACTCTTGTTATATTGATTTTGAAGAAAGTGCCTTTAAAATGACCCGCCACCTAATTGAAATGGATCATAATAATATTGATTTATTGATTGATAAATCTGCTAATTCAAGGAGTAAATATATGATCAAGGGTTACCAAAGCGCTTTAAATGATCTTAATAAAAATATTGGACAAATACATTTTTGCCATAATAGTATTGAAGGTGGTTATTTAGCAGCAAAAAAACTTATAAAATTAAATCAAATACCAGAAGCATTTTTTGCTTCTGATGATGAGATTGCTTTTGGTGTAATGAAAGCAGCAAAAGAAGAAAATATTAACATACCTTCTAATCTTGCAATCACAGGATTCTCCAACTCCCCCATGGCAAACCTTATAGAGCCTGAATTGACCAGTGTAGACCAACCTTCAAAGAGATTAGGTATGGTAGCAGCTAGGATGCTTCTTGACCTTATAGAGGATGTTGATTTGACTTCAGGTGCAAGCCAAAAAATAATACTCCAATCTACCATTAAAATTAGAAAGTCTTGTGGTAATAAAAAGTATATCTATGAATTGTTCAAATAATTTAGGAGGGATCAGATGTCTCTAACAACAAATTTTTTAGGTTTAAATTTGAAAAATCCTATAATCGTAGCATCAGGACCTTGGTCTAGGGATGCAAAGTCCATTCAAAGTTCAATTGATGCCGGTGCAGGTGCTGTTATTACAGAAACCATAACCCTAGAAACTGGGGCAAACATACGCCCAAGATTATTTAAAAAGGATGACCATCTTTTTAATATTACACTATATTCATCTTCTTGTTTGGAACAATGGGAAACTGAATTTGAACAAATAGACAAAAAGGATAGCTTTCTTATTTGCAGTATCTTAGGCTCTTCTGCTTCAGAGTTATCATATATAGGATCTAAAGTAGAAAGAATGGGAGCAGATGCAATTGAAATTAGTATTTCAGCACCAATTGGAGCTAAAAGTGAGAGATTGACATATTATCCTGATTACATTGGAGATTTTGTAGAAGCTGTAGTAAATTCAGTAGATATACCCGTTATGGTTAAACTATCTTATAATAATAGTTTATACTCTGAAGTGGTAAAATCTATAGAGAATGCTGGTGCCTTAGCCATCAGTGCTATAGACAGTTTAAAGGGTTTACAAGGTGTAGATATAGAAAACCAACAATCTATCATGCCTACATATGGTGGGTATACAGGAGAACACATTCGGCCTATTTCTCTAGCTACAACTGCTACACTTGCCCAATTAACTAAATGTGAGTTGTCTGGGATTGGAGGAATATTTGATTATAAAAATGTCTTGGAATATATTATGCTTGGTTCTACTACAGTACAAATGGCTTCTGCCATATTATTAGGTGGCCAGCAAATAATAACTCAAACTATTAGTGATTTAAAAAATTGGCTTGAAAAACATTCATACAATAATATAAGTGATTTAAAAGGTTCTGCATTAAAAACATTGGAACCCTATGAAGATATACCAGTGAAAAATTTAATTGCTCAGGTCGATACTTCCTGCCTTTCCAATAATATTTCTAAGTCGTCCTCAGCTTGTATGTACAATGCAATAATTATAAATAATGGTCTACCTATGATTATAGAGGATTTGTGCACGGGCTGTGGCCTTTGCGTTGAAATTTGCCCCGAATGTTTTAGATTACTTTGGATTTAAACTTCTAATTATAAAACACTCCACCTATGAAGTTGGAGTGTTTTTATAATTAGTTTTATTATTAATTTTATCCTTTGTAATAAGAAATATATAAATACATTAGGTTAAATATTAATCTTGTTTGTCATACTTATCAACAAGAATACGACTCCCCATAAAGATTCCACATAGTATATCTGTTCCAGAAGAATGTCCAAAGCTTGAAACTTTAGCCAGTAATTTTTCAAGTTCTGCCTTGCCTATATCGATACCAATCAAAGCAAGCATCAAATCCCTAATATCTTCATTTGCTTGACCTAAGGAAGATAGTTTTAGCATCTCCTCACTAACCCTAGTAGTCATATTGTCAATATCCTTAACAATTTCATGGTTTAATAGATATGCATTATCAAGGTTCAAATCGAGAAAATAACTTATATAAATATTAGCTATCATCATTCCTGAAAGAAAATCATCCATGGAAGGAGTAAGTCCTGGCCCGTATCCTATGATTTTTTTTGAAAATCTGTTTATATTTTGGGTATGGTGGTTCTTAAAACTATTAATAAAATTTATAAATCTATCCTTTATAAATAACTGTGATTTGTTTTCTAATGGAATATTATCTAAAGCAAATAAATTTCCTGGGATAAATTTCATTAGCCCATATATTCCATCCTTATTACCTTTGTTGAATATATAATTTCCAACTATATTTAATTTCAATTGAAAATTCTCATATGTATCTATACGGTAAATAAGTTTAACTCCTTTATCCCATAACGTAGCTTCCTTATAGGACAAAATAATATCTTTAATAATAAGCAAGTCTTTTGTAAATATAAGCTTTTGATTTACCTCAATATTAAGCTTTTCAAGGTTTAACTTATCTTTTAGTTTTATTGAATTTGGAGACATAGGCTTATTATTTACAATTATAGGAACAAATTTCCCATCTTCACTTAATATATTTATAACATTTTTGAATATTGAATGTATTACACCATATCGTTCCTTGACTTGTATCCATTTATAAATGTCACTACATATGTAAGAAACTTTCATTATTATCATTCCTTCGATATAAAGTAAAATAAGAAAGTCTTTTAAAAGACTTTCTTATTTTACTTTAACATATTTACCTATTATTTACTAATCTTTCTTTAGTACTTTAGCTAGTATAATACCTACTATTGCTGCTAAAGCCATACCTTCAATACTAAAGTTTACAAATCCAAGATTAATAGGTAATACTGCTCCACCTAATCCTAGTACAAAAATTACAGCTGCAATAATTAGGTTTCTAGAACTTTTAAAATCAACATGTTCTTCAACTAAAGTTCTAGCCCCTATGGAAGCTATCATTCCGAATAATACTATTGATATACCACCAACTACTGAAGTTGGTATAGTGCTAACAATTGATGAAAGTTTAGGAACTACTCCTAATATGATAGCAAATACTGCTGCTATTCTCATAATAAGCGGATCCCATACTTTTGTTAAAGCTAATACTCCAGTATTCTCTGAATAAGTAGTATTTGCTGGTCCACC
>CAZXWU010000220.1:0-234 GCA_964644495.1 uncultured Tissierella sp. | reverse complement strand
ATATGTTCTACTATAGTAGCTATAGCAACTGGCGCAATAATCATAATACTTTGAAAGTCAAACTTGGCCATTTGAAATGGAGGTAATCCTATCCATTTAGCATTTGCTATAATAGAATAGTCTATATTGCCTGTTAGCATAGCTACAATATACCCAACTATAAGACCTATTATAACGGGTACAACCTTTAAGAATCCTTTGGCATAAACTGATACAGCCACAACTGTTAAAAAT
>CAZXWU010000219.1:0-3611 GCA_964644495.1 uncultured Tissierella sp. | reverse complement strand
ACTAGATGAAGCAGCAAGAACAACAGCAATGATATTTATCATGCTACTTGGAGCCAATATGTTTGGTAACTTCTTAACTGTATCAAGATTACCTATGAATATAATGGGATTTGTTAATGGCTTAGATGTGTCAAGATATGTAATATTAGGCGTAATTCTGTTTATATATTTTATACTTGGTATGTTTGTAGAAAGTATTTCTATTTCGGTCTTAACATTGCCAATCGTTTATCCTATAATAATTAACTTAGGATTTGATGGAATTTGGTTTGCAGTTATTTATGTAATATTAATAAGTATTGCATTGATTACACCACCTGTTGGACTATGTGTTTATATAGTTCACGGTATAGATAAATCAATTACATTAGAGGACATATTTAAGAATATATTCCCATTTGTTGCAGTAATGTTTGCATTAGTAATATTACTGATTATATTCCCAGAACTCGCATTATTGGCACCAAATTTGATGCGCTAAATCTATATAAAATTTAGAAATCTTTGCTGAGTTTCTGTATGTCTAAAAGGAGGATTACCATGATTGATGACCTAAGAGATGATAACATCTTTAATGTAAAGACACACTATGCGCCTAATATTGTCCATCGCAAATGGGATAATAAATTATCTCCCATTTTAACAATAAATCCTGGTGATATCGTAAATTATGATTTTCCGGATGTATCAAACAATCAGATACCACATGATGCAACAATTGATACCTATAATAGCATGAATCGTGACTTGATGCGCCCAATGGTAGGACCAATCTATATAGAGGGTGCTGAGCCGGGTGATGTGTTGGAAGTAGAGGTTCTTGACTTGAAGACACGTGGTTGGGGTTGGACTGTAGCCTTTGCAGGCAAAGGCTTATTGGGGGATATGTTTGATGAGCATTACCTTAGAGTTTTTAATTTAAGCAATGGGGATTATGTTCCATTTAGTGATAATATTCGCGTACCAATTGAACCATTTTTAGGAACAATGGGAGTTGCACCACTTGAAGCTGGGGAGTTCCAACCAATGCCTCCAATGTATCATGGCGGTAATATGGACCTTCGCAGTCTAACCAAAGGGGCAAAATTATTGTTGCCTGTTCAAGTAAAGGGGGCTCTATTCTCTGC
Source organism: uncultured Tissierella sp. (assembly GCA_964644495.1). Taxonomy (GTDB): domain Bacteria; phylum Bacillota; class Clostridia; order Tissierellales; family Tissierellaceae; genus JAAYTL01. The sequence goes on along the minus strand of CAZXWU010000219.1, from coordinate 2,484 downwards.
AGCTGATGGACATGCAGCCCAAGGTGACGGAGAAGTATCATTAACAGCAGTTGAAGCTCCACTATATGGCGCACTCAGATTTAGAGTTATCAAGGATAAAAAGATAACTACACCACAGTTTATTGCTCCTCCGTCCAAAACTAATGCATTATTTGAAGATAAAGGCTACTACGGCACAACTGGAATAGGTCCCGATCTGTTGGGATGTGCAAGGGATGCAATAAAGAATATGATTGAATATTTAGAAGTTGAACATGGTCTTACATGGCTTGATGCATATATACTATGTAGTATATCTGTTAGTTTGAGAATTAGTGAAATTGTTGATATGCCAAACTATTTAGTGTCAGCCTATATACCATTATCCATATTCAAATATTAAATAATTTGTTCATCCAATTACTATAAATTAATATTTGATAGGAAATAGAATATTCTAGCAAAAAAGTATATTATATATTTTAAAATAACAAGAAAAAAAGGGAGGATTTAAAATGAAAAATATTAGGTCTAAGAGTTTTAAAACTTTGGTAGCGGTTTTGATGATTATCGCAATAATCGGAATGACAGCATGTTCTTCAAAGGAACCCGCTTCAGCTCCAGGTACTGGTGGACAAGTAGTTGATGTAAAACCTGTTACACTAAAACTTGCACATTTTTTAGGACCTCAACACTTCCTAAATGTGAATGTTGTTGAACCTTTTGCTAAAGAAATTGAAGAATTAACTGAAGGTAGAGTAAAAATTGATATTTACACAGCTGGTTCATTAGGACCTGCAACAAGTTTATATGATATGGCTTCAGACGGAATAGCAGATATCTCAATAAGTTTACAAAGTTATACTTCTGGAAAATTCCCTTTAAGTAGTGTTGTTGAGCTTCCATTTATGAGTTCATCTGCTGTAGTTGGAACTGAAATATTTGGGAAACTGTATGATAAATTCCCAGAAATCCAAGATGAATACAAAAGTACTAAAGTACTATGGTTCTTCCAAAATGACGCAGAATATATAATGAGCGCTAAAAAACCTATAAGAAGTCTTGATGATTTAGAAGGAATGAAAATTAGAGTTGGTACAGATTCAACTAGTTACGCTATAGAATCATGGGGTGGATCACCAATGTTCATGCCTATGAATGACGTATATGATTCTGCACAAAGAGGAGTAATTGATGGAGCTACTGGTCCACTTGCTGTACTTGAAGCATTTAGATTATCAGATGTAATGAATTATTATACTGGAGGACCATTCACAATAGCTAACCTATTCGTTGTAATGAACAATGATACTTGGAATAACTTAGCACCACAAGATCAAGAGATATTTGACAGCTTATCAGAAAAATACAGCTTATTATCTGCAACTCAATATGATGAAGCTGGATTACGTGCAACTCAAGCTGCAATAGATAAAGGCGCTGAATTAATCCAATTATCTGATGTAGAACAAGCTAAATTTGAATCATTTAAAGATGATATCTATCAAAACTGGTTAGATACTGTAAATGCAAAAGGATTACCAGGAGATGACATTTTGAATGAAGCAATTCGATTGAGTAACGAGTACAAACAAAAATAATATTATGTAATAATACTGTTTTATTATTTATGATAGAAAGGAAGATTGAATTGACAAACGTAAGACCAGAAATAGCTAAAAGTATTAAAACAGGTGATTTTAACACTAATTATCATGATGTAGGTGAAGGTGGAGTTCCATTACTACTTGCACATGGTTCAGGACCAGGGGTTTCAGCTTGGGCAAACTGGAGATTAGTTTTACCAATACTTTCCAAAAATAGAAGAGTGTTAGCACCAGATTTTGTAGGATTTGGCTACACTGATAGACCAGAAGGATTAGCTTTAAACATGAAAACTTGGGTTAAGCAACTAGTAGATTTTATAGATGCTTTAGGCATTGAGAAAGTAGATATAGTTGGTAATTCATTTGGTGGTGGATTAGCAATCAATATGGCACTTGATTACCCAGAGAAAATTAGAAAAATAGTTCTTATGGGTTCAATGGGAGTGAGTTTCCCAATAACTAAAGGTTTAGATGATGTATGGGGATATGAACCTTCAGTAGAAAGCATGAAGGCTGCAATTGACTCATTTGTATACGACAAGGCTAGGTCAACAGAAGATTTAGCAAAGATGAGATATGAAGCAAGTATTGAACCAGGCTTCCAAGAATCTTTCTCATCAATGTTCCCAGCTCCAAGACAAAGATGGGTTGAATCTATGGCAAGAGCAGATGAAGATATCAAAACTATCGACAAACCAACTTTAATAGTTCATGGTAGAGAAGATGAGGTTATCCCGGTAGAAAACTCATACAGATTAATAAATCTAATAGAAAATTCACAATTACACATATTTGGAAAGTGTGGGCACTGGACCCAAATTGAGCATTCTGAAGAGTTCGCTCATATAGTAGACACTTTCTTAACATTATCAGAGTAATTACACAGATTAATACAGGG
>CAZXWU010000218.1:0-3636 GCA_964644495.1 uncultured Tissierella sp. | reverse complement strand
TTTATATTTTATTGTTTATTAATTCCGATTTTATTGTTTATCTATTCATACGAAATTCAAAAACAATTAAAGGATGAGCTAAGTAAAAAGGGATTAGATCCAACTATGCTAGAGGCACAAATAGGTGGAGTGCATAGTGGAACAGCTGTAGACGATAATAATAAATTGGTAATTAAATATGCAAATAAAGATAAGGGAGAAAACAATAGTGGAAATTATATTATTGATGGGGTGAGAGGTTCTGCTGCCTACACCATTTTCTATAAGGCCCTAGGGGAGCCTAGTCCAACTTATACTATAGGTATGGCTGATTTAACAAAGGGAGCTAGTATAAAAACAGGTATAAATGATATTTTTACTATGGATATAAATGGAGAAGAAAAAACTATTGTTCTGGAAGAAAAAAATTATACTTCAAAAGAACTTCTTTATGCCATAAATGAAGAATTAGATAAGGCCTCAACAAACTTAATGGCTTCATATTTTGAGGGCAAGCTTAAATTAAGTTTTTCAGAAGTAGGTGCAAACACTATAGATGCAATAAGGGGAAATGCTAAGGGTACATTATTCTTTAAAGATCATAGCAGGGAATCTGATGTACAAGAACACTTCCAAGTTGGAGCAAATTCTGGAGATTCCTTAATTTTCAACAAATCAAGAGTTTCAATAGAATTAATGAGAATGAATACAATTACAATTCATAAATCAAGTTTTGCTAATAAGGCCCTTGGAAGGTTAGATGATGCTATAGGCTTTGTATCTAGCGAAAGAGGAAGAATAGGAGCCACACAAAATAGACTGGAACATATTATTAAAAATAATGAGAATTATGAAGAAAACCTTACTGCTGCTGAATCTAGAATTAGAGACATAGATATGGCAAAGGAAAGCATGGAGTTTGCAAAAGAACAGATACTTCAGAAAGTTACAGAATCTGTACTAGCCCAGGCAAATCAAAGACCGGAGGCAGTATTACAATTGTTACGATAAAAAGCTTAATCCCAATGGGTATCGTTTTGGTACCTGGTAGCTTCACCTTTCGGTGACAAGGATGCAAAGAGGATAGCTTAATCGCAAGCGATCTCGCTAGGTACCTGGTACCTTCGCAGACTAAAGTGTAGATGTAAATAACAAAAATAGGATGATAAAATGACAGAACAAGATGTAGCAAAAGAGCAACTAATAGAACAGTTAAAGAAGGTTAACATGAGACTGCAGATATTAGATACGATTGAGGAAAAGCTACTAAGAATGAAGAAACTGGCACAAAGAGTAGTGCAAGAAGATCTAACAGAAAAGGAAATTGAAGATATTAACAAGCAGGTACAATAGCTAGGAGAACAGGGAAGTCTGTTAGATAGTGAAGCAACAAAACTATCTTAGGGGTGTATGAATGAGAAAATTAGATATAGATGGTCCAATATTGATAAAATTTGCACCTTTAAAGCGAGCAAAAAGCTTTATATCGGGAATAATTTATATGAATACATTAGATTTCTTTAGGGGGTTAGAAGATTCTCATAAGGGACAAGGGGATTTATTTGAAGGTGTAGATAGTATAATTGCAAAAGAGGATTTTAGAGAAGTAGCAGCATATTTAGGAATGACCTTTCCAAAGAATATAGTGTGGTTATGACTTTCATACTCTATCTAAAGATAAGAAATCTTTGTCTGATAGGCACCTTTCATATTTTGATGATATGAGTCCCTTAGAAGTCTTGAATGATATAAATGAAACATACTATATTGATAATGAAGATATTATATTAGATTTATTTAAATAAAGATCAATATTGTTGGGACTTACAGCAAATGAAAGAGATAAAGTTTTTCCTCTTGAAGGAGGACCACGGTGATAGGACAAGTGGAGAAAAGCAAAATTCTTATGCTGTATGAGAAAAATCCCATAACTTTATAAGGGGGTAATATATAATGGCAAACATTAGATATATTGGTAGTGACACTGAGAAACTTAGGAAAGGTAAAATACATTCTAAAAAAGGTAATTATACAGGATGTGGTGCTAGAATTGATGACAACCCTAAAGATTGGGAAACAACTACTAGAGCAATAAATTGTAATAAAAATGGATGCAAATAGGATCAAGGCAATATGAGAAGTGTGTTTCGCTAATATAAATTATAGTCAGGGATTAATTTCTCTGACCCTTTTTTGAACTGATGAAATATATAATTAGGAAAGGACGGTTAGGGCTTAGATGATGAAATTTATTTATCGTGATAAAGAATATGATTGGGATGAATGGCATAAAGAAAAAAGTAAATTTGTGGATAGGTTAGAGTTACCTGAAGATTTATTGATTGATTGGGGACTAAGAGATCATAGTGTAATACATGATATTGGTTACTCAGTAGCAATGGACAAATATAGGGATTTATATCGGTTAATTGCAAGTGCAAGAAGTGCATTAATTAATTCCTTTGATAAATTCTATGAAAGTAATATCATCCAATGGGGTTCAGATTATAAAGCACAAATATGGATGAGAAGTGAATTTTTGAAAAATAGTATAGTCTGGTATAATTCCTGTGAAGATTACATTTATCAAGCAATATGGTTTGCATTTGAAATGAATGGAAAAGAGATTAGCAGTGCTGAAGATTATCAAGAACAATTAAAGAAAGTTTCTTATGGCTCTATTAAGAGAAAATTGGAAAGCAAAGATACTATAGAAACTAGAAAATTGTTATCCTATATTGAAGACTATAGATTTAAGGATGAAAATGTATCTTATATGAGGGAAAATCTAGCTAATCATTTAAAACATAGAGGGAGTTTATCTTTTGAAGGGTTAGAAGATAATAGGATAATAGGATTTAAAATTGAAGGCAAGGATGATAATATAGTATTTGATGTTAGTTGGATAGATCCAATAACTATTGATATCGATGAAGTAATAGAAAAGATAGCATTAATACATGTAGAATTAATAAAATTTGCAAGGAAGATAAAGAACTTTATTAATTTTGATAGTATGTTTGAATTAGATGAGAATGATGATATATTACTAGGTGAAATTAAGGATAAAAAAGAGTACAAAAAAATATTATTTTAGAGTAACGAGATTCTACTAATATAACCATGGGGCATAGATCATTTGGTCCAAAGCGATATCGCTAGGATACCTGGTACCTTCACAGACTACACAGACTAAAGTGTAGGAATTCTATTACAATAAGCAGATCTGTGGTATAATAAGAGTAATAAGATTAAAAGGGATTGATGAAGATATGCCAACTATTAGTATGTTTAGAGGAATAAAGGGGGGAAATAAGCATGAGTAGAAAAGGAATTCCAATGACACGTGAAGAAAGACTTTGGATAATTAAGCTAAATAAAGAAGGATACAATCTTGCTGAAATTGAGGAAAAAACAGGATTTAAACGTACTATTATAAAACAGACTATAGAGGATGATAAAAATGGGCTTATAGATGCTCAGGGATACAAAAAAGGTGCAAGTGTAGGCGAATCTAATGGTAATGTCAAAATATTATATAATCCAGTGGAATTTGTTAATAAGTAAGAGTGATGATAATTGAAGACAGCTTAATCGCAAACTCCCTCGCTAGGTACCTGGTACCTTCGCAGACTAAAGTGTAAATAACAAAAATAG
>CAZXWU010000217.1:0-3646 GCA_964644495.1 uncultured Tissierella sp. | reverse complement strand
GGGAGAGCCTGAGCTCGCTTAGATAGCCGAGTTGGCTTAGTTGGCCGGGTTAGCACTAGCTTACTAACTACAGTTTACAACCAGCACCTGTGTTACATCTATTTTTATTTAATCAATATTTAGTTTTATCAAGCACCTGTGTTCTTATCTAGCACCTGTGTTATACCTATTTCTGCTTAATCACTATTCAATTTTATTCAGCACCTGTGTTCTTATTCAGCACCTATGTTACATCTATTCATTATTTAACTATTATCTATTTTTATCGAGCACCTGTGTTACATCTCATTCAATCGAGAGCTTTCTTTAGTTTAGCTGTCTTATCTAGTCACTAACTAGGACCATATTTTATTCATTTAGTCAGCCTGGCTAGCCCAGTTAGTTTAGTAGGCTCACCGACATATAATTATTTATGGAGGAGCACCTGTGTGCGACTACATTGATTAAATTTACTAATGGAGTAGGAAGTTAATTATGGATATAGTCTTGGGGTGGCAGTTTTTATCGCTCCTTTTAGGATAGGAAGTATGTTAAATTATCAAGTAGATTTAGGTGAGTGGGAATATTAGTTAGCCAAGGAGAGCGGGGGTTTAGCTAGCCTAGACTATGGATAGGATAGGAAGAGGGATATAGGTATAATAGAGGATAATAGGGGGATTATAGGTATATATTGGTTTCAGTCAAGGATTGGGCTTTGTAGAAGTGAAAAGTGTTATTCATATACATATCCATTGACACTTTCTGCAGCTATAGCCAGGAACTATATATTGTTGATATTATATTTAATAAGGATGGTGATAATAAATGAATGGTTTTGATAAATATAACAATAATCAAAATAATAATAATACAAATGATGATTACCTAGATGAACTTATGAAAGACCTTATGAATACTCAAGTTGACGAGCAAACAGAGTTAACTAAGCATACAAATAGTATTTCAAATGATGAAAGTGGTGATGAAAAAGAAGAAATTAAAGATAAAGTAGTCAACAAAGGCTCAACTCAGTCAACAAGAAGAAAGCCTTTATTTCAAAGTTTAGGGATTGCAAATGATGAAAATAATAATATAGATAATGAAGGTAAAGATAGTGTTGAATATACACCTAATGAAATAAATAAATCTATATTAAATGAAAGCAAGAAAGGTGAACAAGGGTTTACCGAGCAAGCTAGAGATGTTAAGGGTGATACAGGCATAGAAGATAGTGGTAAAGAAAATGGTGTTGATGACAAAGTTTACTATGTTGACCCAGGTAAACAAGTTGGCTTAGTGGATCCAAGTGAGCAAGTTGACTCAGTTGACAAGGTTGACTCTGTAAACCTAGATGGCAAAATGATGGATAGTGAAGTGGAATCTGTAGGTAAGGAAGACAATTTTGGTGATGATTTATTTGATAATATGTTAGAAGATTTAACAGGCGTTATTGATATAGGTACTGAAAATGATGTCAAAGAAGATATTGGAGAAAAAGAAAGTGATGTTATTGTACCATTAGAAAAACCTGGAATGAGAGATATAAAGGTAACTCCAGATGGGCGAACTTTAGCAGAAATGTTGCCTGGTATGAGAAGTGGGAATAGGACTGTTAAAGATAAAGTAAAAGATATCATTGAAGGGAATACAGTTATTGAGGTTGATGGAAAGAAGTTTAGTGATGATAGATACTTAAAGCATGTTGAAGTAATTGATAAAGAGAGAGAAGAACAAGAAAAGAAAATTGCATTAAGTAGGAAATTCTTACAAAGGAATGCTGAGTTTACAGAAGAAGAGAAGATAATAATGAATAATTTAGGGTTGAACAATGAGCAATTAAGTAGCATTATGAAGTCGCAAGAGTTGTCTAGGAAACAGAAAGAAGCATTGATAGGTTTAGGTAGATATGGTGCAGAAAAATATTTCAAAGGTAGAAAATACAAGACAACAGTGGGTGACCAAGCATTGTTAGAGTTCCTAGTAAAGTTCAAGTTTGCTAACACAAGGATTTTAAGATGGGTAAGCAATGAACCACAAGGGCGAACTTGGAGGAAGTTAAATCGGTTAAGAAATAGTGGATTAGTAGAGTCTAAAACAATAATTGGTATACCAGATTTATGGGGTGCAACACCTTCAGGGGTTGGTGTAGCTGGTTATCCATATCAACCTGGATTAAGACCTATGCCAAAAATGTTAACTATATCAGCCTCTTTAGGCATCAATTATATAGCAGCCTGTTTATGGTTTAATACAATCAATGTATTAAATTTATTAGATTTCCCAGCAAATAACCGTCCAATAGCTCTCCAAGAGGACGGAGTTGACAGAGTTCGCGGGGAAGACTTGGTGAGTGAATTAGAGATAAGAAGTAGTTTAGGTAAGGAAATTAATCCACATTCAACAACTATGAAAACATTAGGGGATGAGAGATTATACGATGTAATATCCTCAAATGTTAGAGGGGAGTTTGAAAAATGGGTTAGTGGTGGCAAGGTGGGCACAAGTCCGGAGTTCCAATTAGGCAATGAATATATGTGGGTATTATATCCTACATCACAATTAACATTGTCATATCATGTTCCGGACTTGGTTGTTAGAAGGGAAAGAGGTCCAAATGGTGAACCTAAATCAATTGCAGTAGAGATGGAGAGATATGATAAATCTTCAGATAGATATGACAAGATAATGTTAGCATATAAATTAGATGAGTATTTATATGAAAAGGTAATCTGGATAACTCCGAATACTAGGGTAGCTAGGGCACTTGAGGCAGCTGCTAAGCAAGTAGGTTTTGATAGGTATTCTATAATTCCTATAATAACAGAAACAGGGACATACGATAAGCCAGACATTTGGTTGATATAAAAAGTGTAAAATTTATATAATGTGAGTTTATAAAATGTAATATTATATTATTTAGGGGGTGTAATTTTGGGTAAAAAAAATAACAGTACAGATAGTTTTTTAGATGATTTTATGGAAAGTATGTCAAATTCTAAAGATGAAGAGGATTTAATTTTGCCAATAATAAATAAAAACATAGGTAGTAAAAGTGGAGAAGAGAATGTTGAGATTTCAGAGCCAGCAAGCCCAACGGTTGAAAATTTAGAGTTTATATCAGAAACTATACCTAATAAGGATCTTAATGAAGTTAATAATGTGATTGAAAAAGAAATGAGAATTGAAGATGTGGAGATTGAAGTTGACACAGATGAGCTTGGTTTACCTGGGTATACAAGAGGTGATGATGAGATAGGTGATATAGATTTTGATACATTAGAAGATATGGATGAGTATGAAAGTGGCTTGTCACCAGGGGCATTAGCAATAATAAATTGGAGACCAGATCCCCCTAACCCATCAGTTATGAATGAATGGATAACAACAGGGTGGATAGGTTCACTCCATATAGACCAAATATTAACTGAAGCTATTGCGACTGGAGCATCAGATGTTCACATAACAGCAAACCAAAGAGTATCTATGTCCCGCAATGGAGATATAATTAGGTATGATGGATACGTAATACCTGATGGAAGTGTTATGCATCAATTAGTACACGATGGAATACTTAGTCATCAAGAGCAAGCCGAGTTTAACAGAGAGTTCGAATATGATGGAGCATATACATTACAATATGGACCGTTTACTGGAAGGCGTACCCGTA
>CAZXWU010000216.1:2111-3646 GCA_964644495.1 uncultured Tissierella sp. | reverse complement strand
CTTTTGTTTATATCTACTTTAGGTGCTACTTTTTCAACAGTTTCCACTATTATTTCAGTTGCCCCTTTACTAAGTCCATTAGATTTAGTAGCTGGTTGATTGGATAGGTAAAATATTAATGCCATCCATAAAACAACCAGTAACCAAGGAAGTACTTTTCTTTTCATATGTTTACCCACCAATCACATAAATCTAATATCTATCTTCTCAATCTCTCCCTAACCTTCCCAACTACATCCCTTACTTCCTCCACCCCAAATACATAACACAACACCAAATACACCACTACTCCAACCCCAACAGCCACCAATAATGATATCAAATTATATAATTTTGATACCCCAAGTACCCCATACATCCCATGATAAATTAAATATGCAACTATTCCCATAACCTAAATCCCCTTAAAGAATTGTAAATATTTTAGAAAGTGAAATTAGAGCATCGTTTCAAATTCACTCATTACTTTCTCAATCGTTGCACAACGAATGGATCTATAGCTACATTATCATACTATTTTTGACTTTAAAATTGGTATAAAATCTGAAATCCTGCTTGATTTTATTACATATCCTAAATTTATCATTACTGAAGATTCTGAGTAAATATTTTGTTTAGTGGGAATTGCCTCGACTTTAATTTCTCCATTTATCTTCTGTTGTGGACCAGCATATAGTATTCCTAATAAAAATGGATTCCCTTTTCCAATTCTCATACCCCCATGTTTATTAATATAATTACCAAAATCATTTAAGAATATTGGAGATCCGCTTGAGCCTGGAAAACATGCCGCATCAATCACAAATTCTTTCATACCATTATAATCTAGTAGTGGATGTGTAGCAGTAATCCCTTTTCTAACAATTGGCATATTATTTCTCTCATCCATTAATCCAATGGGATATCCAACCATAAATATATCCTCTATTGCCTTTAATTGCCTAAGTTCTTCTGAACTAGGTAAAAGTTCCTCATTTATAACAGTAACAAATGCATCAGGGTGATTATTTAGAAATTCTGTAATAGGCAGTATGCATAAATCTATTTTTGAATCTGGATGCATAATATATGAATTTTCAATATCTGCATGGAATACATACCTCTCACTTGTCTTTATTTGAAATTCACTAATCTTCCTTGTAAAATACATCTCACAGTTCCTAGCACCTTGTATCACATGTCTATTTGTAATTATAACAGTTATAACTTTATCATCAATCTTAAAATTATAGAAAAACCCAGTTCCTGATCCATTGTTTGTTGTGATTCTTACTGTTGAAAATAATATCTTTTCTTGTAAAGAAAGATCCCTTACATCAAAAATCATAAAATCACTCCTTTTGATTTTAGCTATAATCAATGAATTATTAACTTTGCTGTCTCACTCCGTATGATTTAATGACGATAGTCTTCATTTGTTAAGATCCTATAATCCTGCAAGCCCAGCCGCTTCCTCAATCCAAGTAGATAAATTATTATATCCTTTAATTGATGACCAAGTATAAGTCTTATAATAATTTGATGCTTTTCTAGTT
>CAZXWU010000216.1:0-2101 GCA_964644495.1 uncultured Tissierella sp. | reverse complement strand
GGATTTCTCCCCTTTTCATCAGTTTCTCCAAGTGCATTTTTAACATTGTGGATGTATATTCCAACAAGTCCATTCCCTTTCTCTATGCTCTTTTCTATTTCATATTTTATATACTTTCTATCAGCAGTTTCATTTCCTATTAAAACTACTGTAACAGATGTACCTTTAAGTTGTTCATCAATCCAATCTTTAATAGCTTTATCACCCTTTTTTTTGACTTCTTCCCATTTTGCTTTATCAATGTAACCATTTACAGGTTGAGTTACATTTGAATTTCTAACTTGCGCCGCTCTCCATGAATCCATCTCAAAATGAAAACTAAAAAATGCTTTTCTTGCCATAATTATACCCCTTTCATCTTTGTTATGATTTTTGATACTTCTGAGAAAATTACTTCTGCCTTATGTTCTTCTTTTAATATTTCAATAGAGCCCTTTAAATATGGATATCTATCTATATTTGTATATACATAATTCCATATCTCTTCAGCCATAAATCCTGTTGACCCTATAGGGATAATCACCTTATTCATATTATTTGCAATTTCAAACTCCTCTTTTACACCATCTGCATTAATAATATCTCCAGTAACTTTGTCAATTTTGTTACCAAATATAAATATTGCTACTCCACAATCATTAATTAGGTTTTCTCTATATTGCTTTATGAACTTATCTCGATTCTCTTGCTCCAAGTTTAGAAAAGGAAATGGTCGGGGAACTAAGTAATCACTAACATGTCCAAATTTATTCAAAAAAATCTCTTCTATTGCCCCTGATATTACATAACTTCCTATTCCATTACCAAATCCAGTAATAATTTTGTAGTCCCTCTCAACTAAAAGTTTTGTAAAGTTATATATAAACTTACTTGCATCTTCTTTGCTCATTTCACCATATATTTCAGCACTTCCAGATATTAATATATTGTTTAATTTATGTTTAAATTCAATTCTCTTTAGGGACTCCGTTATATCATTATACTCTTTTACCATTACAGCTGAAATTCCATATCTTCGTAAGTCTTGAACGCGAAGATTTTGTTTTGTTTTATCATATATATAATCCTCGTGCTCTTTGTAATCATTTTCATTCACCTCTCTAATAAAACAATAGTGCATTCTATTATGCTCTTCACCTAGCAATATTCTAATCCTACTTAATATATGAGTCAGATTTGGATCTTCGAAACTAAATCCAATAAATAAGAAGGTCTTTGATACTAAATCTCCCTGAAGACTTGTAGTGAAAAGCTGTCTTTTTTCATTATACGACTCGTAATCATCTCTAATAATAACAGCTTCATGAGCTAAGGTAACATCTCCATGCATCTTATATACTATTGCATCTCTGCTAGGTAAAGTAGTTGATAGATTCTCAACTGATCTTTTGACATCTACTTTTCTATTGGCATGTTTTAGAAGAGTATCTTCAATCAATGAATCATAATTGGTTGTCCAATAAACTTCTATAGGTAAAGTAGATAGAATGTTTAAATTCTCATTTTCCATAGATTCTTTAGTAAACTCACAGATAATTTTATTTGAAATTGAGTTGCGATTTCCCCCTCTTGAGTTGTAGTAGTATTGAGCTAATCCTACCAAGTCATCTTCACGATCAACTTCTAGTCCAATATCAGAAGCAAATTCTCTGAGTAATTCCTTCCAGTTGACAAATCCAGAAGCTCTAGATAATCCTGCACCTGCAAACAATCCTGCACTCTCTTCCTTAAGTGCTTTAAGATATTCCCTCTCAAATTCTTTAATACTTATAGTATTCATTTTTTTCACCCCCTAACTATTCTGTATATCTAGTATATCAGACTTGCTACAACTTTATAAATTAACACTAACGAACCTTCACTCTATACTACTAATCTACGAAATATTCTGACTAATACTCCTGAAATAAAAGCGAGCTACCAAAACCCTCCTATTCTGTCCACCAATTACATATCTCTGTTCCTTAAAGGAGAAACTTATCTCCCTAATCTTTCCCAAACCTCTCCCTAACCTTCCCAACTACATCCCTAACTTCCTCCACCCCAAATACATAACACAGCACCAAATACACAATAACCCCCACCCCAACAGCCACCAACA
>CAZXWU010000215.1:0-3697 GCA_964644495.1 uncultured Tissierella sp. | reverse complement strand
TTTTTGATTTATATCCAAAATTACACCTCCTTCTCGCATCTAAAAACTATATCTGATTTTTTCTAGCCTTAGTATAATAATCAATAATCTTATAACATTCTTTTATTTCTTGTATTACCATAACCTTTTTCATAAAATCATAATCTATTTTTCCCCTGCTATCTATAGGTAATAGTATTTTTTGTCTTTTCATTCTTGACTCATTAAATTTATACCCATAAGTATACTTTATTTTCTGCTTCAATATTGATGATTTTAGAAATAGATAACAGTATTTATTTTGTGCCACCTTTTCTTTAAAATGTAATCTTTTTACATCATCAGAAAAAACACATTTATATGGATGATAAAAATTATCTACCACACTACCATTATAATTTACTCCGAGAATATTCTTATCCAGACTATTGTTAATATTAGAAACAAAACTAGTGACCCCATTATTATTACCTGTTGATCCTATAAAAGGTATTTCACCTTTAACTTGATTTGACTTCGTCAGTCTTACACCTGATTTAATATCTGCAATATCTTCAATCCAAAATTCTTTCCACTCTATTTTTGATAATGAATATTTCATAGACTCCATGGAAATGGCTAACTTATATATATATATATATATTCAAGCACTTTTGAGAGGTTTTCAGCTTCTATTTTTTTCATAAATTGACTCATATAATCCCAATGAGGTTTTCTATTTTCATCTATTGGTAACATGAACTTTTGTTTTTGCAGTCTGGAATTATTAATAGAATATCCATGACTAAATTTATCACGTTGATTGGTAATTATCCTTGCTAAAAATAAAAGGCTATACTTATCAATTATAATTTTCGGAATCAAAGCCGTTACGTGCGTATCCAAAGCCATATGATGCGGTTGAAAATATGCTATACCTACACCACCGTCTCCATCATTATTCAATGTCAGGATATTTTCTGCAAACATTTCTTTTCGGTTATCTGAAATAAAAGCTTTGTAGCCATTGTCAACCTTTTTTGCAGAAACAAGAGGTATGTCGCCATCTAAACATTCACTCATATTGTTTTGATTACCTCGTTTTATATCAAAGAATTCAGTTAGGTTATACTCCTCCCACTCCACATCTTCCAAACCCAGCAATTCAAATCCACATTCAAGTATTCTTTGCCCATAGTAATCAATTATCTTTTGGGCTTGTACTTTTTGTTTTTGATTAATAAAATCCTCCATGAATTTCCAATTAGGGTTGCCAGAATCATCTATAGGAAGTAGTATCTTTGTCCTGTTTAACCTTGTTAGAGTTGCACCAGTACTTCCCCAGCTGAATTTTTCCATCTGAGTCTTTAATAATGGTACCAAAAATAAAGCAGTTTCTTTATTTAATGAACCATTTTCTAAGACTTGAATGTTTTGTCCTGTATAAAATTTTTTTGGCTGATAAAATACCGTTTGAGTATCTAAACCAATAGTTATAACATTTCCATTATTTATCTTAAACCTTTGATCTTGCGTCTTACCAACGAACATATCAATACCATTATTTATATTACTTCTAGTGATATATGGTATACATCCCTCATATTCCAAAAGCTTATTCTTATCAATTCCACTTTTTGTAGAGCTAATATTGAAAAGTCCTTCTTCTCCACCTATAAAAAATTCTTTCCATTCTACACTATCAAGACTTAATCTACTCATATTCTTTACCTGCCAATTCTTCAGCTACTTTTAGCAGCTCTGTATCTTGATTAATGTCGTATTCGCCACTATTATCTTCTAATCCAAACAAATATCCCCTACCATGGGTTATCATATTGACTTCAAAGGTTATATAGTCCGCAATTGTGTTCTTAAAATCTTCTTCAGAAGGTATTTGATCATTAAAATAATAGAAAGAATGTAACCACTCATCGTCAGCTTCTATGGTAGTTTTTACACAAAATTTTGTTTCTGGCTCTATCTTATCAAACCATACATCTAGTAGATGTTGTTTTTTATCTTTTGCACTAGCTGTTTCCACTAATCCAATATGCTTAGCTACTTCAAAACCATCATTTTCAAAATTTATAAATTTACACACTTTATTCTTATGGTGTGGAATACCTACTGTAAATACTGCAATACAAGGATTAGTTCCTACTCCATAGAAGGTATTTTTGTTTAGAG
Source organism: uncultured Tissierella sp. (assembly GCA_964644495.1). Lineage (GTDB taxonomy): Bacteria > Bacillota > Clostridia > Tissierellales > Tissierellaceae > JAAYTL01. The sequence continues at coordinate 1,549 of CAZXWU010000215.1, read as the reverse complement.
TTATTACACCTTCTAATGTATGCTTTTTAAGAATATTTCCTTTAATATTTTTCTCATCTGTCGTTTTTCCAGTTACCGAACTTTGTGGTACAATGACTGCAACCCTACCATCTTCAACAATGGAATCTAATAAATGTTCTGTAAATGCAATTTCATAAAGATTTGGATTTTGCTTTGATCCTTGAGAGTAAGGAGGATTCATCATACCTACAGTAAACCCCTTTTTTTGTAACATAGCTGGTTTTTGCCTTAAGAAATCTTCATTTTCTAAATTGCTTTTTCCATCTCCTCTAAGGACCATATTAGTTGTAGCTATTGTAAACATATAACTTTGATCTTCTATACCATGGAGTTGATTTTTTCTTATATCCATCTTTTGAAAATCATCAACTGTCTGTTTTAACATATTACTCATTGCAGCTATTAAAAAACCAGCCGTCCCACAGCAAGGATCTAATATCTTATCAGTCGGTTTCAAATCAAGCAAATCGCAAAAAAGTTCTGTAATATGTTTAGGAGTTAGTACAATACCTAATCCTTGTCCATCTCCTCCTGAATAACTCATAAATTCTCCATAGAATCTGCCTAAATAATCTTCAGATGACCTGTGGTATCTTATACTTTGATAAATACTTTTATAAAGAAATTCTGTATAATGCTTTACCGGCGTTTTACCAAGAGTTCCATTTACCTCATTAATCTTTGTAGTATCTCTGATTACTGAGAATTGGCTAAGCAATTTATCCTTTTTCACTTGTGGAGAAACATTCGCACGAGCTAAGTTATCTTCAATGGCTTTATATATTTTTGCCCCATCTGGTACTATTGTATCACCATTCAAATTATCTATATCAAAATTTTTATATTCCATTTCCCTAAGGGCAAGTAATATTCCTGATACTATTAAGGGCTTATCCTTATCCTGAATACTTCCATAGTTACGCAAATCTTCATGCAGGATAGCTGCATCTTTTAAAATTTCAGTGGTTTCTTTTTCTTGATCTGTTTCTTCTTTTAAAATCTCTTTAATGTAATATTCATCAATATTATCTTCCTTGAACGAAATAAATGTTTCTATCTCTGGAAGTTCTTTATAGTTTAATCTTTCATCAATAAATATTGGTGTAATACGATGTCGTTTTTCATTCCCTGAAACACCAATGGCAATAACTTTTTTATAGGTAGTATTTTTGATAAGATGCTTCCCATAGAATAATGCCCCATTCACAGCATAATTAATATTACTTATACTATCTTCCTTTAGAAGGCCATCTTCATCCCTTGTTTCATGGAAAGAAAACTTTGCCTTGTCTTCTATTACTATTAGAAAATCCTTAACTACGCCAGTAACAATACCACCACCATTTTGCTTTCTTGCGTGTTTTTGACGAATAAAAGCCTTTCCTAATAATGAAAGGAACAAAGAAGTTAATCTCTGCTGACCATCAAGTACGGCAGTGTCGGTTAAATTCACATTTATGTTACTTAATTCATAATTCACACTGTCTGCCTGTTTACGACTATCAAAAGTGACCTCATATAAGAAGTT
>CAZXWU010000214.1:0-3716 GCA_964644495.1 uncultured Tissierella sp. | reverse complement strand
TTTAGCTTGTTTTTTCTGTTTTTCTTTAAGGAAGATACATATAGGTCAGGTATCTTATAGCCTAAAACAAATCCAAAAATCCCCATCAATATAAGTCTAGTGGCTAAAAAGAGGATAAGGCCCAGGCCTAGGCCAACTAATATAGATATGGCAATGAACTCCTCTGCCCGCATAAATACATAGGCTAATCGAAGTTTTTTACCCTTTTCTTGAAGATAGGATTTTCTTGAGACAAGCCTGGTTAGAAAAACTATTATGCCTAAAATAAATTCTTTTAGACTAACACCATCTTCCCCTTCAAAGTAGTCATCTTGTCTAGTGTATATATCTAATCTATTGTGAACTTGAGCTTTTTTTGAAAAAAGCAAGTAATATAAACCTAATACTATGAAGATTATTGTGAAAAATGCCATTATAAAAATTAAATACAGCATATTATAACCTCCTGTCTTTTAAAAAAACAGAGTTTGGTATAGATACACCATGTGATTTAAGCTTATCCAAGAAAGTAGGTACTATTCCGGTTGCCTGGTGCTTTCCAATGACAGATCCTCCTTTGTCAAATCCATCATGTCTAAATATATACAAATCCTGCATGCTTATAGTATCCCCTTCCATACCAGTTATTTCAGAAATCTTTGAAATCTTCCTGGTGCCATCGCTATACCTAGCTACAAATATGACCAAATCTATGGCTGAAGAGACTTGCTCACGGATTGCCCTTGATGGTAGATCCATTCCTGACATCATAACCATGGTTTCAAGCCTTGAAAGGCTATCTCTTGTACTATTAGCATGAACTGTAGTAAGAGAACCATCGTGACCTGTATTCATGGCTTGGAGCATGTCTAAAGCTTCTCCACCTCTCACTTCACCTACTATAATCCTGTCAGGTCTCATACGAAGTGAATTTATCACAAGATCCCGAATACTTATCTTGCCTTTTCCTTCAATATTTGCTGGCCTAGACTCCAAGGTAACCACATGGTCTTGTTGAAGTTGGAGCTCAGCAGCATCCTCTATGGTAACTATCCTTTCAGTATTTGGTATAAAACCTGATACCACATTTAGTAGGGTTGTCTTACCACTACCAGTGCCACCAGCTAATAGAATATTGACCCTACCCTGAACACATGCCTTGATCAACCTAGCCATATCTTGATTCAAGGACCCAAATGTTATCAAATCGTCCATAGTATAAGGGTCTACTGCAAACTTTCTTATGGTAATAGCTGGCCCCTTTACAGATAGGGGAGGTATGATCACATTGACACGGGAACCATCAGGAAGACGCCCATCTACCATTGGAGAAGACTCATCAACACGCCTGCCTAGTGGTGCAATAATCTTATCTATGGTATGCATGATATGGTTGTCATCTCTAAAGGTGTTTTCTACCTTTTCTAGCTTGCCTTGCCGTTCTACATATACATCATCCATACCATTTACCATAATTTCTGTAATTGTCCCATCATCTATTAGATTTGTAATGGGACCATAGCCAAATATCTCATCCATCACATAGTTAGCAAGCCTTTGTTTATCACTATAGGATAGGTTTCTTCTATCCCGATGTAATATATCATCAATGATCCTATTCGTTTCATCTAAAACTGCTTTTTTCTGTAAATCCCTTTCATTTTCTATAGAGATAATCTCTATTACCTTTGCTAGGGCTTCACTAGCTATATCTTCAAACTCTTTCTTTTTTTTAGTAAGGGAATCATTTCCACTAATCTCATTCTCAGGAGCCTGCCTGTGGTTTATAGATTTAAAATTGAATCCGTTAGCCATTGAAATCCCCCCTATCTAATACCATTATCTTTGAATTCAGCCTGGATCTTTTGGGCTAGATTGTTAATGGATTTGCTTATGGAAGACCTGGGTTTTGATATGGTAACAGGGACCCCATTATTTAAGGAGATCATAGCTAGTTTATAATCAGCTGCAATAGTTCCATATAGGCCTTGGTTCAAGGTGTTTTCCACGTCTTTACTATTTATATATCCACTAGAGTCTGCCTTGTTCAATACTATTTTTAGCTTGGATTTAGAAAAGTTAAGATCATATAAGGTCTGTATAGATGCCTTGATATTTCTAACAGCGGAAATCTCTGGCGTTGTAATCATCAGTAGGATATCTGCTGCTTGAAACGCAGGATTTACGGGCTCATAAAACCTTGCAGGCATGTCAACTACCACATAATCAAAAGCTCCTTGTAGGGCATTTAGGATTATATCTATATGATCTGCATTTACAAATTCATTGATTTGAGGCTTAGCATTTGCCGCCAATACCTTGATTCCAGATTCATGGGGTATGAGATATGATTCTATGATATCTTGATTGATATTTCTAATGTCGTCCACAATATCTAAAATAGTGTATCTAGGAACTATATTCAGTGCAAGGACTGTATTGCCAAAGTCCAAGTCCAAATCCACTAGACAAACATTTTTGTCTGTATTCTTTGCTAAAGCTACTGCAAGATTGGTTGAGATAAAGGTCTTGCCTACTCCTCCCTTGGTAGAAAATATGGTGATTACCTTAGCTCTATTCCTTCCGGCTTTCTGCCTTATTGGAGTATCTCTATTGCTTGAGTTTTGTTTTTTAACCATTTGTGCTGCCCTATAGATGGAGTCTACTAATTTTGATGAAGTAAAGGGTGATATGATCACATCTTTTGCACCAGAAAACAAGGCCTTGTACATGGTGTCCTCTTTCAAGATGTTTTCTATCATTATTATAGCAATATCCTCATGTTCATTGGATATGGATTCAGCAAGGCTATGTCTTTCAATATCAAGATTTGCACCGATTATGATCACATCTGGGTAATTATCCTGTATTAAATAGTTGACTTCTTCTAGATTGTCAGCCTCTCCTAGTAAATTGATATAGTTAACCTTTGATAAGATATCGGAAATTTGTCCCCTGTCTTCACTTTTCTTTTCAACTAATAGTACCTTTATTTTATCCATTCCATCACCTCACTTTGTATGTCATAAAATTTCTAATATTGTAGTAATCTAAATCAATTATCTTTTCATCAATAGGATTACGTAGGCTTAGATGAAAACTTCCATTCATATTTGCAAAAGCTACTACTTCTGCTTGTTCAGGGTTGACCAATAATGTGATTGTAGATGGTTGGTCTACTTTTTCTTCTTCAGACGGAGCCTTCAACTGGCCAAGTGCTACTACTTCAATGTTTTGGAGTTGAGTATAGGTGGTGGGACCTGATGAAGTATCACTTTCTTGATCTTCTTGATCCACTTTCATTTCCATATCATAGCTGACCAAGATATCCACCTTGTCGCCAACAGCTATATAATTGGCTATCCCAGATACCTCATTTACTGGTATGGTTATAGCTCGCATATTGTCAGGAATCTTATAGGAGAGGGTGGCTTTCATATCATCAGTAACTACCCTTGCTGATAGAATTTGCTCTCCATTTATGATCTCGGTCCTACTTATTCCTCCTATGACCCTATCCAATGATGTCAAGGCATCAGGATGGATGGCCTCCTCAGGTATTGAAGCTATGGCCACCATGTTTTCAGTGATAATGACATGGTCGGGAATAGAGCTTGATGCCACTACAACATCCACATAAGAGGTGACAGCTACCTCCTCATCTTGATTTAGACTCTTTATATATCTATTTAGTAGAAATACTGTAACAAAACCTAGAATGACTCCTACAAGGAGTA
>CAZXWU010000213.1:0-3720 GCA_964644495.1 uncultured Tissierella sp. | reverse complement strand
TCATCATCGTCATCGTCATCGTCGTCGTCATCGTCGTCATCATCATCGTCGTCATCGTCGTCGTCATCGTCGTCGTCATCATCATCGTCGTCATCGTCGTCATCGTCGTCGTCTTTGGGAATGAAGATTGGATCCTCTACTGGTTCCTGGTCTCCATCAGTTTCCTCATGGCCTAAGATCCTATCAATGTCTATCCCAGTCTCTTGAGATATAGCCACTAACTCTTCTAATGATAAATTAACTAGGTCCTCTGTCTTGAGGTCAGGATTTAATATAATCATATTTCGTATAAAGGTCATTTTCCCAACTGAAATTCCATACTCCTTTGCAAACTCCTCAATAGTATTGCTTTTATCTAAGGTTTGTGTCAATAAAATTGGTTTTCTATTTATGCTATCAAGTTTTTCATGGATGACTATATTCAATTCATTTGCTTGTTTCTCGCCTTTTTCCTTATCTTTATTAAATACAGATAAGAGAATAAGCTCATCTTCTCTATAAATATATTCATTATCTAATAAGGAATCCAAAATCTTATCTGCTACTTCTTTTAAATCCTTCCCCTTATATTGAACTTCATCTATAATTCTAACCGCATCTTGGTTCACAGCTTCTAGATTGATTACTTTGTCCTTCTTATTTGTAGTTATATGAATGCCAGGATTTACATCTAGATATATTTCACTATCTGGCAATCTTAGCTGTTGAAAGTTAAAAAATACAAGTAAAAATACTGCTGCTGCAGAGGCGAAGGACACTATAGGCTTGAGTAAAATCCTTCTTTCCTGTCTTGTTATATCATCATGGCCTAGCATCTTGACAACAGTTTGGCTTCTTATACTTTCGAACAAATCTATTGGTGCTTGATCTATACTATTTTTTATACTCCTTAAGATTTCTTGATCCCTCATGTCATTCATGCCCCTCACTCCCTTCTAAGTGACCTCTGATTTTTTTCAAAGCCCTATGATATTTTGAAAGTGTTGTAGAAAGTTTAAGACCAATACTTTCTGCAATCTCTCTATGTTTGAGTCCAGATACTGCATATAATATGACTATCTTCCTTTCATCTTCTGTTAATACATCTAGGGCTGTTTGTAAAACTATCCTATCCTCGTTATCAGTTATATATGAAAACTTTGAGCTGTCTTCTATCTCACTTGAATCAAAGTTGATAACCCTTTTATCCTTCCTGATTTTTGAAAGGTGTAGATTTTTGGCTATTGTAAAGATCCAGGCTAAAGGCTTGCCCATTGGCTTGTATAGATGGGCAGAAGACATAATCTTCAAGTATGTTTCTTGCATCAAATCTAGAGTTTCATCATGGTTCCTTACAATAGATAGGATATAGGCATAAAGAGTTCTCTCAGTAAGATTATATAGTTCTTCTAAAGCTGCCATATCATTTGCACCAATTCGTTTAAAAAGCTTCTCATCTATATGAAGTTGATTGGATTTATCTTTATCTGGAAGATTATTATGATTATCAACCATTACAAATGTAAATAGAATCATCTCTACACCCCTTATACTTATATAACGTAGCTATATGTCGTTTTATTGCATTGAAATCAAATTTAATTCTATCTTTAAATAAAAGTCCATCATAGTATACCCAAAAAAAGATGGCTGAATGACATTTGTCAATCAACCACCACAATCTACTAATATTTCATTTTGTCCTTCAAGAATGTTCCTGCTCTTAATTCTTTAAAAGCCAGGTCTAATTCCTCTCTAGTGTTCATGACTATAGGCCCACCCCACGAGACAGGTTCATCCAACCTTTCTGAGCTGATAAATAGGATTTGGGAATCTTCATCTAAGGATTCCAAGTCTAAAGTAGTCCCTTCAGTTAGTTTAACAGCAGTCTTTTCTTTAACTAGTTCACCAGCAACCTTTGCATCTCCCAACAATAAAAATACTAGGACCGATTTGTTCTCTTCCATTTCAATTGTCAACTTTTTATTTCCGTCTAATAGTATATGATAATAATCTAGCGGTGAATATTTACCAGTATAACCAGTGTAATCTTTGTATTTACCACTAATGAGTCTAAGGGTACCACCTTCAATTGGTATTTCTTGAATTTCGTCTTTCTTTAAACTCTTGTACTCTGGTGGAGCCATCTTATCTTTTGCAGGCATATTTAACCATAGTTGAACTCCAAGAAGTCTTTCAGAATCAGGTAATGTTTCCTCATGTAAAATACCAGAACCAGCTGTCATCCATTGTACTTCTCCATCACCAATTGTATCTTCATTTCCTAAGCTATCCTTGTGTTTCATCTTGCCTCTAGATATAAGGCTTATAGTCTCAATCCCTCTATGAGGATGAGTAGGAAACCCAGCCCTATACTCCTCTGGATTTGTACTATCAAATGAATCTAACATAAGTATTGGATCGTATGATTCTACTGTATTATGTCCCAAAACCCTCACTAAACTTACACCAGCACCATCCTTTGTTCTAAAACCAGTAACCTGCTCTTTAATTTTTCTCTCCATATCTTCTACCTCCATATATTATTCAGTCTTATCTTATATTCAGTATTACCCATTATTTTGATTTCCAATTATCTGTTGAATGCAAGCCCTTTTAATGTAAGCTGCTTGTTAAATTAAGGGAATGATTATATAATTATAGCAATAGTAAGAATATTGAGTTGATGATTGGAGTGTGAGAAAAATTTATTTCTTCTTCTTTTATATTACAATTAGCATAAGCATTCTTCTTTTAGGATTAGTAAACACAGACTTGATCCTAATTAAACTACTAATATTAGCTATAATAGCATTTTTATTAATAGGCTTGAAGGATCATTTCTATGAAATTAAAGGTCTAGCTAAAATGAGAAATACTGATAATAGAAAGATTAATGAGAATATAAAGATAGTGATAGGATGCTCTTTTGCTGCAATGATAACATGGCATATTAATCATGGGATGGACTATGGACCTATAATTGCCAATGGCCTTGTAGGGGTAATAGCAGGTCTGATCTTTTCTCCTAAAGAAGCCGGAGCCTATTACATAACATCATTTATAGGTATGTCTAGTCAGACTATAGTAGCTTCAATGACCATAGCAGGAGTAATTGGTTTGATCGCAGGCTTTGTAATCATCTTATCTCAAGAGGTATATGCTGGCATTGGGGGAAAAGGTGGCACAATATCAGCCATGTCAACACAGTTGGTTAGATTGATTATGGGGTTTTTTATATAGAAAGGTAGGTAGACAATGATGATATTTATGATCATAATTACAGCTATATTGGCCACTTGCCTAACCTATTTTATATGTTTTAATTTAGATAAAGGGCCTGTACTTGCTTCAGCCGTAGTGACACTTGCTTCAGGTATACTATTACCATATCTTTTTTCAGATGGAGGAGCCGTCTTGGCTGGAGTTGCCACATGTGGTTCCTATGCAGCCATGGTATCTAAATCCAAATTTCCTGAACTTAAAGATATGATATTTGTAGGGATAATATGTGGAACTGTATTCGCTTTGACTCAGGATGTATTTGTAGGGGTAGGAGGCAGACTTGGGTCCATAGCAGCCATCTCTGGATTTACCTGGTTGGGTCTTAGAAAAACAATACTTTCTCGGTTGAATTAAAAGATATCCACTAGAATACTGGTGGATATTTTGCATTCTACTGTAGGTGGATAGGCTACACTTAATAGGACAGATCTTTACTTAACATGGTACAATAAAATC
>CAZXWU010000212.1:0-3721 GCA_964644495.1 uncultured Tissierella sp. | reverse complement strand
TGCAAAATCCTCTCCACCATGAACAACTCTATGTCCAACAGCTCCTATTTCATCCATAGATTTTATAGCACCATATTTTTCGTCTACAATTGCTTGTAAAACTAATTCAAGAGCTCTTTTATGATTTTCCATTGGCTCTTCAATTATTACTCTCTCTTTTCCCGTAGTATCGTGTTTAATTTTTGAACCTTCTATACCTATTCTCTCAACTAAGCCTATCGCTAGTACTTTTTCCCCATCCATATCTATTAATTGATATTTTAATGAAGAACTACCACAGTTAATTACCAAAATATTCATCTTCATTCCTCCTAAATGTACTTTCACTATTCAATATTATTACATAAGTGTTAAAAAATCAACATTTTAAATCATATTTTCATTATTCCCAAAGAATAATAAGACTATTATATGATATAATTATTAAAAATGCTTCTAAAGCTAGTCATTAGTGAGATTTAAGTCATATAATTTTGAATTGGAGGAATTTATGAAAGTTCTAGGATTTATTACAGAGTATAATCCCTTTCATTTTGGTCATAAGTACCATCTAGAAGAATCCATAAGGAAAACTGGTGCCAGCCATACTCTTGCAATTATGTCTAGCTCTTTTGTTCAAAGAGGGGAACCTTCCATTGTCGATAAATGGACAAAGGCAAAAATTGCTATTGAAAATGGTGTTGATTTAGTAATTGAACTACCATTTATCTATTCTGTACAAAGTGCTGAACTCTTCGCACTTGGTGGCATAAAAACACTGGATGCTTTAAACATTGTAAACTATATTTCCTTTGGCAGCGAAAGTGGAAATTTAAAACCATTATTAGAGATAGCTAAGCTATTAAGCCATGAACCTTATGAGTTTAGGCTAAAGCTTAAAGAAAATCTTTCGTTAGGACTATCTTTCCCTTCCGCAAGATCTAGGGCAGTATGTGATTATATGAAGACTAATTCATCATATAATTATGATTATGAAGCTATTCTAAAACAATCTAATAATATATTAGCCATAGAGTATTTAAAGGCCATAGAATCCCTTAATTCAGCAATCAAGCCTATTGCCATAAGCAGGCAAGGCTCTGACTATAAAGATGCCACAATAAGCGGGAAATACGCCTCAGCCACAGCTATACGAAGAAGCATCTTAGAAAAGGGATTAAAATCTATTGACGGCTTACTACCTAGGCCAAGCTATGACCATCTACTTGCCTTTTATAATGAATATAATAAATTTAATGAAATAGACAATTATTATTCAGTGTTAAAATACTTATTGTACTTCAAGGATAAAGAAAGTATAAGGAAAATATTGGATATAGAGCATGGTTTAGAAAATCGATTGATAGAAAAATCCCTGGTCTCTACTAGTGTAAAAGAGATTATAAAGAATACATCTTCCAAAAGATATCCCATGACAAGGATTCAAAGAATATTAATACATCTATTATCTGGTCTATCTGGTGAAACAATCAAAGATCTTTATACTAAAGATGTCCCCTATATACGGTTTTTAGGAGCTAATGAGAAAGGTTTAGAATTGTTGAATCTAATCAAGGAAAGATCTGATATATATTTACTTACAAAATATTCCCATCATGAAAACCTACAAGATAAGCTTGTAAATGAATTTGCTCATTATGAAAAAATTGCAACAAACTTGTATTATTTTGGACTAGAAGCAAAAGGGCATCATAATATGGACTATAAAACTTCACCATACATCAAAAAATAACCCCTCCTCCTCTCATATTATATTTTATAGTAAATATAATGAAAGGGGGAGTGATTTTATGAATCTATCAATATCTCTAAAAAACAATATAAAAAATAAAGCTTTTCAATTTATCATATTAATTCTTATAATTTCAATAATCACAAATCCGTCTACAGCATTGGAAAGTGCAAAGAACGGGCTATATCTATGGTTCAACGTCCTAGTTCCATCCCTACTACCCTTTCTAATTCTATCAGAATTATTTATTGTGTCTGGACTTGTAGAATTCTTTGGCAAATTATTGGACCCTATAATGAGACCCATTTTTAAAATTCCTGGAGAAGGTAGTTTCCCTTTTATAATGAGTTTAGTATCAGGTTATCCCATAGGCGCAAAATTAACTTCTCGCTTAAGAACTTTAAAACTTATAAGTAAAGAAGAAGCTAATCGGCTCATAACTCTTGCATCTACATCTGGCCCCTTATTCATCTTAGGGTCTGTCATGATAGGTATGCTAGCTTTGCCAAGTCTAAGTGGCCTTATGATAATACCCCATTATCTAGGTGTAATATCTGTAGGCCTTATTTATAGATATTTACCTAATAAAAGTGATAAAAACTCTAACAGGCAATATGGGCATTCTAAAACTTTATTATATGATGACAAAAATAATAATTCTATACCAGTGAGTATATCAAACAGTGTAAGAGATAGTATAAACTCAATCCTGGTAATCGGCGGATTTGTAATCATCTATAGTGTAATTATAGATATCATTTTATCTTCTAGCTTGATAAATTTATTGATAATTGCTTTGTCTAAAATCATACTTATAGATTCAGAACTGATAAAAGGTATTTTGGCTGGCTTTATCGAGCTTACTACAGGGTGTAGTAGAATTGCATCACTAGAAATCAATGTCCTTCTAAAAATTATTAGTATAAACTTTTTAATTGGATGGGGTGGTCTTTCTATCTTGAGCCAAGCTATCAGTTTCATAAGCCAAACAGATATAAGTATAAAAAGATACCTCTCGTCTAAATTTCTTCATGGTATATTTTCAAGCATCTATACATATATTTTATATTTACTTTATTATAAGGACTACTTGGTTCCTTCATCGTTGGATAATATAATAAAAAAAGAAATTTATAGCTTAAAGACCTGGTTAGATAATATCTATCTTTCTACAAGGCTATCAATTGGATTTATCATCTTCTTTGTCATTTTAAGTGTATTTGTTCACAATATATGGTCTGTAAGGAAATAAAAGGATATGAAACTCTAGCTAAAAATATAAGAGGCCAATTAATTAGCGCCTCTTAATTCTTTTCTATTTTCATTTAGCATTGTTATTACTTCTTTAAGCTCTTCTTGAGTTTCTAATAAAAGACTATCAGCGTATTCCATAGCACCAAGTCTGATTTCCTTTGCTGTAGCTTGGGCTTTATTGATTATCTCTTCAGACCTATCTTTTGCAGCTTTAGTTATAGCTTCCTGATCTATAAGCTCTTCTAGTTTATACTCAGCTTCATTTATCATATTATCAGCATCTTTTTGTGCTTCTGCTAAAATTCTTTGCTTTTCCTCTTTAATCCATGATGCTTGTTTTATTTCATCTGGCAATCTTATTCTTATTTCTTTTATAATATCTAAAATGTCATCTGAATCCACCAACACTTTTTTAGAAAATGGTACCGTAGAACCTTCTTCTAGAATATCCTCAATTTCATCAATAAGCTTTAAAACGTCCATTATTTAAGCCCCCTTATACTTATTTATTAATGCTTCTTCTACTATTTTTGGTACAAAACAAGATATTTCTCCTCCATATGATGCAATTTCCTTAACTATACTTGAACTTAAGTAGACATATTCTCCGTGAGAGACCAAAAATAGAGTTTCCATATCTTTATATGTTTTTTTATTTACTAATGCCATCTGCATCTCATATTCAAAATCTGAAACAGCCCTTAATCCTCTAATTACTGTGGAACAACCTTTTTG
>CAZXWU010000211.1:0-3725 GCA_964644495.1 uncultured Tissierella sp. | reverse complement strand
TTTAATATATCATCTTTAGAAATAGAAAAATATATTGCTCTGGCGGAGCCTCTGGTCTTAATCAATACATCTTTTACAACTTCAAAAGGTTGCTTTCCTACTGATTGAGCTATTTCTATTAAAGGTTTTCCATCATATGCTGGTAGATCACCAAAAGTATTGGTAATAAGTACTGCTTTGGCTCCACCTCTACTTTCAATCTCATTGTTAATATCATCTATCAACTTTTGAGATGGATTTTTTAATCTTTCAACCAGAGAATCATTTCCGCCTTCCTTAGCCCATTTCGGTGCTAATGCAGCTAAGGAAGTGGCAGTAGCTTCATAAGGATATTGATCACAAGTAACATCCACATCTCTCGATCTAGCATCTTCAATTAGCTTAAGCAATTCATCAGACCGTCCCCATTGTTGCTTTCCAGATAATTTAAGATGTGAAATTTGTAACCTTACTCCACTTTCTTCAGCAATATGCAACATTTCTTTCACTGCTTCAAATACTTTAGCCGCTTCATTTCTCATATGAACTGATAGAATACGATTTCTCTTTTTCAGTACCTTTGATAACTCAATTAGTTCATTTGTATCACTAAAAATTCCAGGAGGATATATAAGTCCTAATGACAAACCAAAAGCTCCTTGTAAAAGAAGTTCGTCTAATGTTTTACACATCTCTTCTAATTCTTCTCTATTTGGGCTCCTATCCTCAAATCCAATAACATTCGCTCTTAATGGACCATGCCCAACTAATAATCCTAGATTTGGATAAGAACCATAATCAGATAAAGCTTCAAAATATGAGTCCAAATCATTCCAGGGAAGAATTGAACCAGGATACTTAATCTCAGTCATTCTATTAAATTGAGATGTATAGGACTCAACATTTGATTCCTTTGTAGGGAAAGTCCCAACACCACAATTGCCACCTATTTCTGAAGTTACACCTTGCAATATCTTACTATCAGCTGACTCATAAGCAAAATTTACTACATCAGAATGAGAATGTATATCTATAAATCCAGGTGCAACAACTAGTCCCTCTGCATCAATTATTGCATCGAACTCAACATCTTTATCACCTAAAGTCTGATCCTGATGAGTGATACTTATTATGTTATCTTCTTTAATTATTATATCTCCTTTAAATGGTTGTGAATTTGTTCCATCTACGATTAATCCATTGATTATTCTTATCGACATAATTCAACCTCCTAAATTATTCTAAAGTTTAACTACACAAATAATAAATTATTCCATAAATCTCCTTTTAACAATGAATAAGGACTCCCCCTTTTTACTTTACAACAGTTCATTAATAAAATCTTATCAAAAATATAGAATATTTACAATATATAAATGAAAAGGATATCCTCATTATAACTATTATCCATAGTTATAATAACGATAGAACATCTTATTATCTAGGAAGAAGATGTTTTATACCTATATTTGATACCACTACAATCCATGCACTTTTGAAACCAAATATACCATAAAATAAACATATCTTGTTTTTCGTTAAAAGATAAATATATGAACATCCTTAGGGTATAAGTAGAATAATTTGATTATCCATACAAGGGGGAGTTTCAATGTTTGATAGAATTGATCCAATTGATTTAAAGAATAAACTAACATCCTATCGTAGAGATTTTCACAAACATCCAGAGGCAGGTTGGACCGAATATAGGACTACAGTAAAGATCATTGAAGCACTAGATGATTTGGGTATTGACATCATATATGGTCCTGAAATCCATACAGAAGAATATATGATGGGTAAACCATCCCCAGAAGTTGACAAGGAAAATATAGAAAGAGCTATAAAGGATACCAATAGGGCTGATTTAATATCCAAGATGGAAGGTGGATATACAGGAGCTGTTGGTATAATCCAAGGGGACAATCCAGGTCCTACTCTTGCCATGAGGTTTGATATTGATTGCAATGATATTGAAGAAAGTCAGGATTCAGATCATCTTCCATACAGAGAAGGCTTTGCTTCTATTCATCGGGGACTCATGCATGCTTGTGGCCATGACGGACACGCTAGTATAGGGCTTGGGGTTGCAGAAATACTAAGTAAATATAAAGACAAAATAAATGGAAAAGTCATCCTAATCTTCCAAGCAGCCGAAGAAGGCGGTCGTGGCGCCCTATCACATGCAAAAAGTGGTATTCTAGAAGATGTAGATTATATTTTAGCTGGTCATATAGGTTTGAGAGCTGACAAAACCGGCCTCATTGCAGCAAGCGCTAAAGGATTTATGGCTAGTAACAAATTTGATGTAAAGTTCACAGGCAAATCTGCCCATGCAGGAGCAAATCCTGAATTAGGCCACAATGCACTTGCAGCAGCATCAACTGCAGTACTCAATCTTCTGGCTATACCTAGACATAGCAAAGGCTTAAGCAGGGTAAATATTGGCACACTAGAGGCAGGTCCAGCCAGAAATGCAATACCAGACACAGCTTTAATGAAAATTGAAACTAGAGGACTGATGGAAGAAATAAATGATTTCGTTCATGAAAAGGCATTAAAAGTAATTCAACATGCAGCTATGATGTATGATTGTAGTTACGACATTGAATATATGGGAGGTACAGCCTCTGTAGATTGTGATGAGGATTTTATCGATATTGTGATGGATTCCATACAATATATAGAAGGAATAAAGGAGATCAAAAGAGCCATAGAATTTGGAGCTGGAGAAGATTTCACATATATGATGAAAGAGGTACAGCAAAATGGAGGAAAATCTACCTTTATTATGTTGGGAAGTGATCTGCCTGATGCCCATCATAGTAAGAAATTTGATTTCGATGAAGAGGTATTGATGACCGGTGCCAATATATTTGCTAAGCTTGCATTAGATATAGGTAAGTAAAAGGGGCATTTATTCTTGTCATCCTGAGGAGCCAGCGACGAAGGATCTTAAGACTAAGACTATGCTTCATAGCGACAAGAGCAGGATTCTTCAGCTACGCTTCAGAATGACAGATATGAGGGCTGGTAAAAACCAGCCCTATTATTTACACCGCCCACCACCACCGCCATTATCAATTATAATGAGCTTACATCCCCGTCCCAAACTATATCCTTATATTTCTGAGGATCAGTGTCTCCTTCTGTACTTATTAGAAGAACTACAGAGTTTTCATCTAATTTTAGCTCTTCCCTCAGATCCTTATACTCTTCTCTTTCCATTAAAAGTGCAATCACACCAGTACCTACTGCCCCTGATTCACCAGAAACCACTTGGGGATCACCTTTTAATGGTGCTGCCAAAATCCTCATACCCCTTGCTGCCACATAATCTGGACAAGAAAAATATCCATCAGCATAATCCTTTAATACTTCAAAACGTATGGTGTTCGGGGCTCCGCAAGCCAATCCAGCCATGATAGTCGGCATATCACCTTCAACTATTTCCCTTTTCCCACTCAATGATGATAAATATAGACAATTTGCCTCATCTGGTTCCACTACTATGGTAGTTGGTCTATCTTCCCCATACCTGTCTACTAGATATCCAAGTATAGATCCTGCAAAGGAACCTACACCAGCTTGTAAGAATACATGAGTTGGTTTATCCACTCCATATTCATTCATCTGTTCAATAGCTTCATAGATTAAAGACCCATATCCTTGCATTATCCATGTTGGTATCTCTTCATAACCTTCCCATGCTGTATCTTGGATAACAACCCATCCATTTTCCTTAG
>CAZXWU010000210.1:0-3739 GCA_964644495.1 uncultured Tissierella sp. | reverse complement strand
ATACCACTTATGATTTTTGCCATTCGTTGGGGACTAGGGCCTGGATTTCTTCTTGGAGGAGCATATGGAATTATGGATTTCATCTTAAAACCCTACTTCTATCATCCATTACAATTTATCCTTGACTATCCTTTGGCTTTTGGCTTGTTAGGATTTGCTGGTTTAGCCCATATTATTAAGAAAGATAAAGAATATACAAATCTATTCTTGGGAATTACCCTAGGAATAGGAGGTAGGGCCTTAAGCCATGTTCTATCAGGTGTAATATTCTTTGCTGAATATGCAGGGAATCAAAATCCCTGGATCTATTCAATATTATATAATGGGTCATATCTAGTGCCTGAATTGATTATTTCACTTTTAGTTTTGGCACTTATCTGGAAACCTTTAAATAGGTCAATAAAAGATTAGGAAGATGATGTATGAGGGGATTAATAATTTCTAGTGGCAATATCAATGATTATACTTTATTAAATGATTTGATTGATGAAAATGATTATATTGTTTGTGCAGATGGTGGTTTAGACCATATAATGAAGATAGACAAAATCCCCGATCTTATACTTGGGGATTTTGATTCTATTAGTGATTTAGGGATTAAATATATTGAAGATAATAATATTAATATAGAAAGATATTCTTCCATTAAAGATAATACTGATACTGAACTGGCTATAAAGACTTTAATCGATAAAGGAATTGACAAAATTAGCCTAATAGGTGGAAGTGGAACTAGACTTGATCATACTTTGGCTAATCTATTCTTATTGAAAAAGTTCAACAAGGATGGAATAACTTTAAGAATGATAGATGATAATAACATAGTAAATTATCTAGTTGATTCCATTGAGATAAAGAAAAGCGAGGGTAGATTTATCTCAATCATACCTTTAAATTATGATGGAATAATTGTAAGTCTAAGAGGATTTAAGTATAAATTGAATCAAAAACATATTGAATATGCTTCAACTTTAGGAGTTAGTAATGAAATAATTGAAGATGTAGGCCTTGTTAAACTAGACAAAGGAGAAGCCTTAGTCTTTGAATCATTAGACTAAATACTCTTGTAACTAATATGGACCTTATGAATAGTATAAAGTATAAGAACATGGGGAGTGTTAGTTATGAAGAGGTATCTATATGGTAATAAGTATAAGATCAAAAAAGTAGTGGGGATTTCACTAGGTGCTATAGGAATTTTAATTGTTGTCAATATGCTTAGTGCAAAATTTTTGCTCTTGTTAGTTGGACTTGGTTTAATCTTGATGGGTATTTTACTTTATATGAAATAAGGCTACCACATTACATATGGTAGCCTTATTTTTTCATAAAATTATAATGCTCTTTTAACATATCCAGACCTTAAACATCTAGTACATGCATTGATTCTCTTTACAGTTCCATTAACTTCTGCTCTAACTCTTCTTATATTAGGTAACCAACTTCTTGAGTTTTTCTTATTAGAGAAGGTAATTTTATTTCCAAATACTTTACCCTTACCACATACATCACAAACTCTTGCCATTATGAAACACCTCCTTAATATAGATGCAAAAAAACTTTTATTTCATTTCTTTATCTGCTATAATAACACTCTATATTCTAACACGAATTTACATCTAAATGCAAGAAGAATGTGTTATAATCTTAATAAGAATAGATTTAGTTGAACTATTGTAAATTATATTGTAAAATGTAAATATTAGTATATTAAAACAAGGAGGAGATTCTATGCCAGCCAAAACTCTAACGGATTTAGGAGCAATTATAATAGATGATAGTGTCATAGCTACTATTGCTGGATTATCAGCTATGGAAAGTTATGGCATAGTGGGTATGGCTTCCAAAAACGCAGCAGATGGAATATTCGAGTTACTTAAATGGGATTACTTATCTAAAGGAATCAAAGTCTATACAAAGGATGGTCAATTAAGCATAGATTTACATGTAATATTAGAATATGGAGTTAAAATTTCAGTTGTTGCGGAAAATATTATAGAACGAGTAAAATTTAATGTAGAAAAACTAACAGGATATACAGTTGATAATATAAATATCCATGTTCAGGGTATTAGAGTAGGAAAGTAGTTTGAGGAGGTACTATACTTGAAAATTGAAATCATAGATGGAGAACTGTTAAAAAGTGCATTTGTTGCTGGTTCAGTTCTTCTGGAAAAGAATAAAGAGGAGGTTAACTCCTTAAATGTTTTTCCTGTTCCAGATGGGGATACAGGTACAAATATGTCTCTGACAATTAAATCTGCTGTTAAGCAAGCATCTGGAGCTGCTAATGATAATGCTTATATGATAGCTCTGGCTGCTAGCCAAGGCTCTTTAATGGGCGCTAGAGGCAACTCTGGTGTAATATTGTCACAGCTATTTAGAGGTTTTGCAACTGGAATTAAAGGGAAAACAGAAATCGATGTAAAAACACTAGCTGAAGGGTTTAGGCAAGCTGCTGAAACTGCATATAAAGCTGTAATGAAGCCTACAGAAGGTACAATACTTACTGTTGCTAGAGAGATTGGTGAATTTGCTATTTCCTATGCAAACAAGGAAACTGATATGCTCATCTTCTTAGAAAAAGTAATAGAACATGGGAATATGACTTTGGAAAAGACGCCGGAAATGTTAGCTGTTTTAAAGCAGGCGGGGGTAGTGGATGCTGGTGGTAAAGGACTTATGCTTATTATAACAGGCATGTATAATTCCTTAGCAGGCGTTGATAATGAAGAATTTGAAGAGACCTTTGATAGTGGTCTTGAGCAAAAAATTCTACATAGGGAACCTATTGACACTGATAATATAGAATTTGGATATTGTACTGAATTTATGATAAATGGTGATTCTGATAAAATGGATGGATTTAGAGATGAATTGACTATTCATGGCGACTCCTTATTAGTGGTAGGTGGCCATGGTATTATAAAGGTTCATGTCCATACTAATAATCCAGGTCTTGTATTAGAAAAAGCCTTAGCTTTAGGGGAACTTAGTGACATCAAAATAGACAATATGAGATATCAACATGAGGAAGTTTTACTTAAAGAAGAATTAATAGCTATGGATAAAAATGTTAGAAAAAATCCTAGCAAGGAGTATTCCTTTGTGGCTATATCTGTTGGTGAAGGTGTTGATGAAGTATTCAAGGAGCTACATGTTGACTATATAGTACATGGTGGTCAAACCATGAATCCTTCTACTGAAGATATATTAAAAGCAACAGAACTTACAGAAGGTAGGAATGTGTTTGTTCTTCCTAACAATAAAAATATAATACTAGCAGCTGAACAGGCTAAAGATCTAAGTGATAGAAATATAATAGTAATACCTACAAAGTCAATTCCTGAAGGGATTGGAGCTTTATTAGCTTTCGATGATACTTCTAGTATAGATGACAATATTCAAAACATGAATGAAAACATTGAAAATATATTGACAGGTCAGGTAACTTTTGCTGTTCGTGACAGTGAATTTAAGAATAATGAAATCAAGAAAGACGATATAATTGGCTTATCAAATGGAGATATAGTAGCTTCAGGCAAGGATATAAACATGGTAGCTGTAGATTTGATTGAAGAGATGATAAATGATGACATCTCTATAATTACTATTTTCTATGGTGACAATATAGACTTGGAAGACGCTAAAGCATTAACATCCTTATTGGAAGAAAAATATAGTGATGTAGATATTGAATTATTATTTGGTGGGCAACCATTATATTATTATATATTTT
>CAZXWU010000209.1:0-3759 GCA_964644495.1 uncultured Tissierella sp. | reverse complement strand
TGTAGACGTATGTATAGGTAACGAGGAAGACGCTCATTTAACTCTTGGATTCAAACCTGGGGATACAGATGTAGAATCCGGTGAGTTAGAGCTAGCTGGATATGAAAATATATTTAAACAAATGAAAGAAAAATTTGGATTTAAATATGTAATCTCTTCCTTAAGGGAATCATATTCTGCATCAGACAATGGTTGGTCCGCATGTGCTTATGATGGAAAGGAATTTTACCATTCAAAAAAATATGATGTAAGAATTGTAGACAGAGTTGGCGGTGGAGACTCCTTTGCATCTGGTGTAATCCACGGATTATTAGAAGGCAAAGACTTCAAAGATGCATTGGAATTTGGAGTAGCAGCTTCAGCCCTAAAACATACTATCCATGGTGACTTTAACATGGTAACAGTGGCTGAAGTAGAGAACTTACTTAAAGGTGATGCTTCCGGTAGGGTTCAAAGATAGATAGTATCAATTTATTTCCCCTTTAAAAAGAAGCAATTCTTGCGAATTGCTTCTTTTTATATCTTAATTTATGAATATATTCTTAAACCAAGGCATCCAATGCCTGTTTCAAGTCCCCTATTATATCTTCTGCAGCTTCCAAGCCTACTGATAATCTTACCAAACCTTCTGATATACCGCTTGCTGCCCTCTCCTCAGGAGTATATGGGGAATGGGTCATAGTGGCTGGGTGTTGGATCAAGGTTTCACAGTCACCTAAGCTTACTGCCAGTGTACATAATTCAACAGTATTCATCAGCTTTCTACCTGCTTCTAAACCACCCTTTAATTCAAATGCTATCATAGCACCAGGTAATTTCATCTGTTTCTTAGCCAGTTCATATTGAGGGAAAGACTTAAGTCCTGGATAGGAAATGCTTTCTACAGCCGGATGTCCTTCTAAGAATTCGGCAACCTTTTGTGCATTTTCACAGTGTCTATCCATTCTAAGGTTTAGAGTCTTCATACCTCTATTGATTAAATAAGCTTCAAATGCACCTAATGATGCACCTGTCATGTCCTTTAAACCAAATAGTCTTACCTGAGTTACAAAATCTAGGGATCCTGCTACAAAACCAGCTACAACATCACCATGTCCATTTAGATATTTCGTAGCTGAATGGATCACTACATCAGCTCCTAACTCTATAGGTCTTTGAAGATATGGGGTGCAGTAGGTATTATCTACTACTAGTAGGCAACCTTCTATTTCATGGGCTATCTTAGATATAGCCTCTATATCAGCTATCAACATATTTGGATTAGCCGGTGTCTCCAAATAGACCAATCTTGTATTTTCTTTCATAGCTCCCCTTACATTTTCTGGATCAGTGGTATCTACAAAGTCAACCTCTACAGCAAATCTCTCCAGTCCATGGTTTAAAAAGGCAAAGCTACATCCATAAAGGGTCTTGGATGCAATTATATGGTCCCCAGCTTTTACATGAGTCCAGATTACAGAAGTAATAGCTCCCATACCAGACGAAGTTGTCAGACCAGCCTCAGCCCCTTCTAGATTAGCCAATTTTTCTTCCACCTGTGTATTAGTTGGATTACCAAGCCTTGAATAGATGTAGCCATCTTCTTCAAGGGCAAATCTTCTGCCACCTTGTTCGGCTGAGTCAAATATAAATGTTGATGATTGATATATTGGAGTTGCTAATGCACCGTGCTCATTTTTTTCATAACCAGCATGGACTGCTCTAGTAGAAAAGTCCATTTTGCTTAATTTTTCCTTATCCATTATTTTCCCCCTTATCTTAAACCAGTCTTCCCCTAGCTAATATGCCTATTTCTTCAAGAACATTCCCTTCAGAAATCAAATAAGCTTTATCATATAAATTACAAACAGGACATATATGATTAGGGATTATTTCAACCTTATCTCCAATTTGTATCTTATCTCTAAAATCCTTATTGTAGATAATTCCATGTTCATCATACACCTGATCTATATAAATACCATAGTCCTTAATATATCCTAGGCCTTCAGTTTTACAGATACCCCTCTTTCTAGTCTGCATGGTAATCCCCTTAGCCCCTACATCCAAGATAACCCTTTCGTCTGTAGGCTTGCTAATAACAGTAGATAATATAGATGCGGCACACCTGTCATAGGTCCCCAAAGCATTTCCTTGAGCCACATCCATAAGGATGTAGGTGCCAGGCCTTATCTCAGTAATCCCTTCCATAATGGGTAGATTGTGAGTTGATGGAGGTGTAGCCCCGATGCTTACTACTTCTAAGTCTAGTCCCTCTTCCCTAGCTATTTCAGCAAATCTTAGGGTTCTTATCTGACCTTCATCGAATATTCTCTTTAAGTCATCTAAGTCTGCAGCACTATAGCTATGACCTTCATGGGAGAATATACCCTTTAGGCAAACGTTTTTACACCCTTTAATATATTTGACTAGGGAAAGGAAGTCCTCTTCCTCGATTACTCCTGACCTATTTTCACCTATTTCTATCTCTATAAGAACTTGAGCCTTTTTTTCTTCTCCTTCAAATACCCTCTCTATATTCTCCACATGGTCTATACAGTCGATTCCAAAGGATACATCTATTTTTCTATTTAGGTCTTTTATCCTATTAAGCTTGATATCCCCAACGATTTCATTGGCTATAAATATATTATCAATACCATTTTCAGCCATGACTTCCGCTTCTCCTACCTTTGCTACAGTGATACCTTTGGCCCCTGCTTCTAATTGCATCTTAGCCAAATATGGCATCTTATGTGTCTTTGTATGAGGCCTAAGATTTACCTTATACTTGTCTGCATATGACTGCATAAAACCTATATTGTCCACTACCTGGTCCTTGTCAATCAATAGGGCCGGAGTGTCTATTCCTCTAATATGCATTTTAAATACCTCCTTAAGCTAGTTCTAATGCTATTTCCATCATCTTTGAAAAGCCTGTCTCTCTTTCATCTGATGATGTCTCTAATTTGGTCACTAAAGAATCCGATACAGTAAGGATTGTAAGAGCATTTACCCCAGCAGCTGCAGCATTCATATATAAGCCATATGCTTCCATCTCAACAGCTAATACACCCATTGATGCCCACTTTTTATATACATCTGGATTTGCATTATAGAAGACATCACTACTCAGGATATTTCCTACATTAACATGGATACCTTTTTCATCAGCTACTTGTTTTGCCTTATATAAGAGATCCCAAGATGCTATAGCTGAGAAAGTACCTGGTAATTCAAAATGGTGACCAAAGTTTGAGTTGGTACAAGCTCCCATACCTAGTATGATGTCATATAGTTTTAAATCTTCACTATAGGCTCCACAGGACCCAACTCTGATTAGATTTTTCACACCATAAAAATTAATCAACTCATAGGAATAAATCCCAATAGATGGTATACCCATACCAGAACCCATTACTGATATTCTCTTGCCTTTGTAGCTACCTGTATATCCAAACATATTTCTAACAGCATTAAACTGTACCACATCCTCTAAAAAGGTATCCGCAATAAACTTTGCCCTCAATGGATCACCTGGCATTAGTATAGTTTCAGCAATATCACCTTTTTTTGCACTTATGTGAGCCGTCGTCATCTAATCACCCCTCAATTATAGTTTTGACTTGATTATATCATACTTTATATAGACACTTCTATAATAAATAAAGCCACCAAGCATTTTGCTTGGTGGCTTTACTTGGTGGCTTATCTAAATTCTAGTACCAGCCTCTTAACTTCATTACCTCTGCTACTTTCTTAACTGAATGTAAGTAGGCA